>CAZIDB010000088.1:0-18016 GCA_964537965.1 uncultured Melioribacter sp.
CGTATCATCTTTACCGCCAAACGAACCGCCAAGCTCAGCCTGAACAATTCTTACTTTTACCAGCGGATAGTTAAGTACTGATGCGACAACTTTTCTGCAGGTATACGGATTCTGTATGCTGCCGATAATTTTAATGCCTTTGTTTCCTTCCAAAGGAATTGCAATTACACATTCGGTTTCAATATATGCATGTTCTATAAACTGAGTTGTATAGGATTGCTCAATAATAAAATCGCTTTCGGCAAAACCTTTGTCAATATTACCTTTACGCAAAGGATGATGATTAACGAGATTTGATTTTAACTCCGGATGAATGAGAACCGCGCCTTCCTCTAAAGCCAAAGCAGGATCAGTAAGTGCGGGAAGTTTTTCATATTTAATTTTTATCTGATGACGCAGCTTCATCAGTTCATCTTCGTTTTCCCCGACAAGCATTGCAATGACATCACCTGCGGTTACAACTTTTTCATCACAGAAGATCGGCTGGTCATTTCTTATTATCCCGATTTTTTTAATTCCTTTTATATCGGAAGAATCTATAACAGTTTTAACAAGAGGATTATTTTGAACTGCGGTATAATCAACCGAAATAATTTTTGCATGAACTTCCGGAATGCGGATCATTATTCCGTAAAGCATATCCGGGAAAGAATAATCATCTGCGTACTTTGCTTTGCCGGTTACTTTTTCAAGTCCATCCTGCCGGATAACCGGTTTGCCAACAATTGTAAATTTATCTGCCATCTATTTTTGGTAAAAATTCTTATATGCTTTCGTGTTCCGTTCTTCTTATTATTTCATTCTGAAGATCAATTCCAAGATCATTAAAGTAGTCACTATAGCCTGCAACACGCACAATTAAATCTCTGTACTTCTCCGGATGTTTTTGCGCATCGCGTAAAGTATCTGCAGAAACAACATTAAACTGAATATGATGTCCATCCATTTTGAAATAGCTTCTTACAAGACTTGCAACTTTAGAGATTGCTTCATCGTCTTCGAAAAACTGTGGAGCAAATTTTTGATTTAGCAGTGTTCCGCCTGTCCTTATGTGATCGATCTTTGCAGCAGATTTAAGCACTGCAGTTGGTCCATTCACATCAGCGCCCTGAACCGGTGATATACCTTCCGATAAAGGCTGGCGTGCATTTCTGCCATCTGGTGTTGCGTTAATTTTGCTTCCGAAATAAATGTGACAGGTTGTAGGCAGCATATTAATTCTGTATTTACCGCCTCGCTGGGTTGGTCTGCCATTCACTGAATCATAAAACAGATCAAAAATCTTTACAGCGTTATCATCTGCGTAGGAAAGATCGTTTCCCCACTTAGGAGTATTGTAAATAAGTTCATGCTGTAAATCGTCAAAGCCTTCAAAGTTATTATCCAGGGCAAGAATAAAATCTTCGAGCGTAATTTTTTTCTTATCAAAAACCTGATGTTTAATTGCCGTTAAGCTGTCCGTTAAGGTACCAAGTCCAACACCCTGAATGTAACTTGTGTTATATCTAGTTCCGCCGGCATTGTAATCTTTACCGTTAACAATGCAGTCATCAATTAATATTGAAAGAAAGGGTACCGGCAGATAAGTGGCAAACATTTTTTCAATTATGTTGTTCCCGGCAATTTTTATATCAATAAAATATTTTAATTGTTTGTTGAATGCCTCAAGCAGATCATCAAATGAGTTGAAATCTTTTGGTTCGCCGGTCTTTAAACCAATTAACTTACCGGATTGCGAATCAACACCGTTGTGCAAAACAACATCAAGCACTTTAGTTAAATTGAAATAACCTGTCAGAATATAACTTTCTGTACCGAACGCGCCTGTTTCCACGCAGCCGCTTGCTCCGCCGTTGCGTGCATCAACAATATTTTTCCCCTGGTTAACAAGCTCCTGTACAATCGAATCAGTATTGAAAATTGACGGTTGACCAAATCCTGTTTTAACAATTTTGAGAGCGCGGTGCAAAAAGCTTTCAGGATTTTTCTTACTTATCTGAACCATTGAACTTGGTTGAAGCAGTCGCATCTCTTCAATAACATCAAGTATAATATATGAAAGTTCGTTAACTGCATTTGAGCCGTCGGGTTTAACTCCGCCAAGGTTTATGAGCGCGAAATCAGTATATGTATTACTTTCCTGTGCTGTCACTCCAACTTTTGGTGGAGCGGGATGATTATTAAACTTAATCCAGAAAGCCTGAAGCAATTCAAGCGCTCTTTCTTTAGTTAACGTGCCCTCGGAAATTTCTTTTTGATAAAAAGGATAAAGATGCTGATCTAGTCTGCCGGGATTAAATGAATCCCATGGATTTAATTCTGTTATAACTCCAAGATGAATGAACCAATAATATTGTAAGGCCTCCTGAAAAGTCTGCGGTGCATTTGCCGGAACACGCCTGCAAACAAAAGCTATATCTTCAAATTCTTTCTTCCTTTCAGGGTTAACTTCCTGCCTGGCAAGAGATTCTAATTTTTCAGCGTGTCTGTTCGCCAAAGAAATTATCGCATCGATGGAAATATCCATCGCTTTTAATTGTTCACGTTTATCAAATGCATCAGGGTCATTTGCAAAATCCAATTTATCAATTGCCGCTTTAACTTCATTCTTAAGTTCAAGCATTCCCATTTTATAAATCTTATTTCCGCAGACAGTATGTCCCGGCGCCCTCTGCTCCTGGAACTCTGTAAACATTCCTGCCTCGTATGCGCTTAACCATTCCGGACTCATTTGCTTCATCATTCTTTCACGATGACTTTTTCCTTTCCAGAATGGAATAATTATTTCCTCATATGCTTTGCACGTTTCGTCATCAACTTTAAAGAAAACTTTTTCGCGTGAATTAAGAATATCAAGATCCTGAAGTGAATGAAGATTTACTTCGGGATAAGTTGGAGTTGCCTTTGGAGCCGGACCACGTTCACCAACAATTAGTTCATCATCAAGAATACAAATGCTTTTATTTTCCAGGACATATTTAAAACAAAGCGCACGCGTAATTGGATAAGAATATTTTTGTAACGGTTCCGATTTGTAAAATTCAGTAACAAGTAAAGCTCTCTCAGCAGAAATCCTGTTTACTGCATTAAGGCTATGATCTCTTAACTTTTTTATTCTATCATTCATTGCGGATAACCTAAGGGAAACTTTTAATTAACTATTTTAACTCTGATGCCGGCCGCTTCAAATGTTTCTTTTAATCCTGATAAATCTTCTTTTTTTGTATTTGGAATATCGGGCATTTCATATTTCTTTCCAAGTCGCTGGCATTTCGTTTTTGCAAGATTATGATACCTGAGCAGGTTTAGCTCTTCGAAATTAATAGTTTTAAGGAATGCCATCATATCATTTACATTTGTTTCATCATCATTATAGCCGGGAATGACCGGAAAGCGGATAAAAATTTTACTTTGATTTTCAGAAAGTATTTTGAGATTACTAAGAATTGCATCGTTGGAAACGCCTGTAAATTCAATATGCTTTTCAGTATTGATTATTTTCAAATCGAAAAGAAATATATCCGGCAGATTAATAATTTTTTTAAATGTATCTTCCTCTTTAAATCCGCATGTATCAACCGCTGTATGAATGCCTTTTGTCTTTAGAATTTTCAGAACTTCCACAAGAAAATCAATCTGAAGCAAAGGTTCACCGCCTGAAAAGGTTACTCCTCCGCCCGATTCCTCAAAAAAGATCTGGTCCTTTTCAATTTCTGCAATTAACTGTTCAACTGAATATTCATTTCCGATTATTTCTTCTGTAACAAATTGTTTATCTCCAACCCTGTTTTCTTTAATTAATTTTTCCGGTTCAGGATTTTTGCTTTCAGGGTTATGACACCACAGGCAATTAAGCGGGCAGCCTTTAAAGAAAACAGTTGTACGGATTCCGGGTCCGTCGTGAACAGTAAATCGTTTTATATCGTAAATGAGAGCTTTCATATTTTCTATAGCCTTACGCATTTAACGTAACACATAATGCATAACAATAAATTATTTTCTGCTTAATCATAATATTTATAATCTCTCAAGCCATCTTTCAAAGAAGACGTCATAAATTTCATAACTTCCGTTTTCCTTATAAATAATTTCTTTAGAAATTAAAGCCATAACCCCGGTTTTAACTGAGCTCGGAGTATTCAGTCTGTGCTTGCTTATAAATTCTTTGGAAGTAATCATTTTAACGCTTCCCTCTTTTGCAATCGCGCGCAACAAATTCCATTGGTATTCGGTAAATAAGTTTCTGAAATTATAATAAAGTGTTTCATTTTCAATTAATATTTCAAGAAGAATTTCTTTTATATCTTCCAAAGAGTAGCAACTTTTACCCTTGCTGAATATTTTATTAAATACATATTGAGTGTAATATGTATATTTCTTTGTCCATTCTAAAACATATGAAAGAGAGTCCAAGGTAATATCAATTTTGCCTTTCTTAAATAAGCCGGTCGCAAATTTCAAATAATCATCAGCATCAATTTTTTCCAGATGAAGGAGTTCAGTGCTTTGATAGAAAGGTCTGTTTTTTGTTCCAAACATAGATAAGAGCATATGTTTTTGACTGCCGGCAAAAACAAATGTGGCGTTTTTTGTTTTTTGTATATGTGTGCGGAGTAGAGCTTCAACATTCTTTTCAGGGTAATTCAGAATTTGCTGGAATTCATCGATGGCAAACAGGTATCGTTTTTTCTGCTGTTGTATAAATTCGAAAAGTTGTCCAACAGATATAAATGCTTCCTTTTCATCTTTTAATTCAAATTGAATAACAGGCTGACCGGTAAGTGAATCATAGGTAAGGTTCATCCGGATACCGGAGAATATTTTGCCTATGGTTTTAAGCAGCTGTTCCGGCTTAGATCTACTTTTAACAATTACTTCCTTGGCAAGAACATTCACAAAATCATTCAGATTGGTAGTCGGGAAAATATCTATATAGATGATGTTATACTTACCGCTTGTATTTATAATCTGATTGAGAGCATGATGGATAAGCATGGTTTTGCCTATCCTTCTGAGAGAGTAAATTGTAAGGTTCCTGTTGTTCTTCAGTGCGGTTATAATCCGCTCTGTTTCCTTTTCCCTGTTACAGAATAATTCAGGTGAATGATAACCACTCAAAACGAAAGGATTTGATATGTCGTTTTTCTTCATAAAAATATTACGTTTATTACGTAACGTAACTTACGTAATAAAATGAGAGTGGTCAAGCACCCGCACTGTTGAATATCTTTTCTGCCTTCTCCAGGCTTTCCACTTTTCCTAAATCCTGCCAGTAAGTTTCATCATGGTTGAACGCAGTGATTTTTTCTTTTGCCGCAATGCTTAGATAAAAATTAATTATTGAAAAAACTTTTTCTTCCGGCATCAGACTGAAGATGCGTGGGTTGACAACCTGTATTCCACTATAAGCAAGTTGATGTACTTGTGAATTTGTTTCTCTTGCATTCTTTACTTCACCCGTTTTAATATTCTGCCATCCGTAAATTAAATTTTCATCATCAACCAGAAGATAACGTTGTGTGCTTCTGTTCCTAACCGCAAGTGTTGCAATTGAATTTGACAACCGGTGGAATGAATACATCTTTTGTAAATCTATATCGGAAAGTATATCAACATTATAAACCAGAAATGGTTTATCGTCATCAAAAAACCATGATGCTTTTTTTAATCCGCCGCCGGTATCAAGCAGTAAATCTCTTTCATCAGAAATTTCAATTCTGATTCCAAAATTGTTTTTGCTCTTCAGGAAATCAATTATCATATCAGCAAAGTGATGAACATTTACAATGATTTCATCAAAGCCGGAGTTTTTTAATTTGTTAATCGCAATCTCAAGCAACGGAGTGTTCTTTACTTTTACCAAAGCTTTTGGTTTTGCATCAGTAAGAGGTTTAAGACGCGTGCCTAATCCGGCAGCAAAAATCATCGCCCTCATTCCTCGACTCCGCTCGGAATGACCTCGACTCCGCTCGGAATGACCTCGACTCCGCTCGGAATGAATTCAATACTAAATATGGATATATATAAATACTTAAGTCTATTAAATGATTTCATTCTTTTAACGAATTAAAAAAATTTTTAAAGTAACTCTTTATTAAAATATTTTGAGCTGGTTTCATTTTTACATTTGGCCAACTCATGCAATAAATCAAAGTCGCCTTTAATTAAAGCTTCCTTTTTCTTTTTACTCCAATTCTTGATCTGATGCTCCAATCTGAATGCTTCATTATAATTATCCAACTCTAAAGAATAAACCAAATCAACCGGTAACCTTGAATGTGTATAACTATCCGGAAAATATCCGGTTTGATGTTCTGCAATTCTTTTCTTTAAATCAGTAGTAGAACCGGTATAAAAACTTTTATCTGCACATTTTAATATATAAATCCATGCACACATTTATTTCTCGTCCCGAGCGTAGTCGAGGGACAATTCACGATGATTAAGGATAACTTTTATATCTGAGGTTTTGTTTAAATGATCTGCTAATTTTTCTGCGCAATAAACGGAGCGATGCTGCCCACCGGTACAACCAAAGCTTACCATCAAATCTGTAAAAGATCTTTCTCTATAATTTTTCACTGTTCTGTCAACAAGCGAATACACATCATTCAAAAACTGTTCAACGTCCGATTCCTTTTCAAGGAATTCTATTACGTTCTGATCTTTGCCGGTAAAGGATTTGAATTGATCATATCTGCCGGGATTATGCAGGCCGCGGCAATCAAATACAAATCCGCCGCCATTGCCTGTTTTATCTTCAGGAATTCCTTTTCTGTATGAAAAACTATTTATTGTAACCGTAAGAGCATAGGCCTGTTTTGTTGAGGCATATTTCTGCAGTTCTTCTGAATTTATTGTTCGTTCAAGAACTGACAAGAGTGTTGGAAGTTTTACAGGAAGATTAACATTGTTTAGTATCCAATCAAGATTTTTTAATGCGTAAGGAATGCTCTTAAGGAAATGTTCTTTACGTTCATAAAAACCCCGGTAACCGTAAGCGCCCATCGCCTGAAGAATTCTTATTAGTACAAATCCGAAATAGTGCTCCGTAAATTCCTTTTCATTGATTGGAATAATCCTCTTAACTACTTCAATGTAATGCTTAAGAAACTCTTCTCTTAAGTGTTGAGGAATATCTGCTTTAGCATCATAAAGAAGAGAAGCAAGATCATAATGAAGAGCGCCTTTTCTTCCGCCCTGGAAATCTATAAAATACGGTTCACCTTCATACAGCATTACATTTCTTGATTGAAAATCCCTGTAAAGAAAATATTCGCCATCCGCCTTAAGAAGGTAATCGCAGAATAACTGGAAATCATCTTCAAGATGCTGCTCATCGAACGGAACCTTGGCAAGCTTAAGAAAATAATATTTAAAATAATTCAGGTCCCACATCATTGATTGCCTGTCAAATCTTGAGCGTGGGTAACAAACTGAAAAATCAAGATCTTTAGCGGCATTAACCTGGAATTGCGGAAGCTGTTCAATTACTTTCTTATAAAGCGAAACAGCTTCAGACGGAAATTCACCTCCGTTTCTTTTTGAAGTTAAAAATGAAAATAACGTAGTATCGCCAAGGTCTTGTAATAAATAAACATCTTTCCCGGAATCCTCTGCGTACACTTTTGGTACTCTTAATCCTTTTGATAAGAAATGCCTGCATAAAGTAAGGAACGCAATGTTTTCTCTTTTATCTGAATTGTGAGCACCTATGGAAGTGCCGGACTTCCCGAACAATCTATAATAAGTTCTTGATGAGCCGGACGGGGGTAAAGGAGTTACTGTTAAAGCTTCCTCTCCGCTCCATTCTTTAAACATTTCTGCTAATCTTTTTTCGTTCTTCATTTGATCCTTTAAATTTTTCTTGCTCTTACTCCAGCCAAATTTATGAGCCAGTGGCTCACAGGTAAGCCTCAACCAGAGGTTGATAAATTTGGCTTAGGTCAGTAAACTTAATCTTACTCTTACTCTTAATCATACTCTTCTTGTAAGACAAACTAAGAATATAATCCTATTAGAAAATTACACTCCAAATATATTTATAAAATTGCCATACCCGGCAGTAACTTCAGGTTCGTTTTTCCTGGCTGCTATAATTTTTCCTCTGAGAAAAGTTTTTTCAACAATTGCATTAAATGTCTTTCCCTGGAAAGGAGTGAATTTAAATTTTGTGTGCATATTTTCAGAAGTTATTTTTTCGCTGTTCCAAAGGTCTATTAATACAATATCGGCATCATATCCAAGTTCAAGTTTTCCTTTATTCTTAATTCCAAAGTATTGAATAGCATTTACAGATAATAAATTAATTGTCTGTTCCAGGCTCAGTCTTCTCTTATGAAATCCTTCGCTGAAAAGAAAAGGGACTCTATGCTCAACTCCCGGTATTCCACTATACACTTCCCAGAAGTTATTATGCGTTTTTTCAACTGCGGGGTTACAACAGGCATGATCAGAATTGACAAAAGAAATGGTTCCATCCTTCATACCTTCCCATAATGCTTCTTTGTCTAACTCGGTTTTAATTGGCGGAGACGTCTTCAGAAAATTGGAAATTGATTCATCCTCAAAATCTTTCTGTGTAAAATATAAATAATGCGGGCAGGTTTCGGCGGAAACATTCAAACCTGCTTCTCTTGCTTTTTTAACAAGATTTAATCCCAGTTTAGAACTAAGATGAACAATTAAAACCTTACCGTTATTCTTCCTTGCGACGTCAATCATATTTTTAACAGCCTGGGCTTCTGCAGCTTCATCCCGAGCAGAACAATATGCTTTCCAATCATTCTTGCCTTCACGTTTAAATGCTTCCATTCTGCCGTAAATTAATTCCTTATCTTCTGCGTGAACAGCAAGTATCTTTTTCGTTTCGGTAATCCAACTTGCCAGAACCTGCATTTGCATTTTTGTCAACTCTCTGAAGGTATCCATTCCCGAAGTAAAGTATGCTTTAAAGCCTGCAATTCCACTTTTTGCTAATTCATATATCTGTTTTTCAACATTCCTCTGTCCGTCAAAATCGTTACCGCTTATTCCTCCCCACAAGGCATAATCTACAAAACTTCTTCCTTGTAAAGCGTTCTGTTTGATATTAAAACTTTCCGAATTAGTTATGGGTGGAATGGACGTACAAGGCATATCGATAACCATTGTTGTACCACCAAATGCAGCAGCAAGAGAACCATGTTCAAAATCGTCACGGTGCTCAAAACCGGGAGTGTTGAAATGAACATGCGAATCAACTGCGCCCGGCATTGCAAGCATATATCCTCCGTTAATCATCGAAGGGCTTTGCATTTGCTTCTTTAATCCAAGGTTATTTATGAACGCTTCTTTCCTCTGCGGTGTAGAAATTTCATCCCATAAAATAGATGTAGTCATCTTTGGAATTATCTGGATTATTTTTTCATCAAAGAAAAAATCAACAAGCTTTAATTTATTTCCCCCCATATTAATAAATACATTCGACAGAACTTTTAATTTTGAACTCATACTTCCTTCTGAGATAGATTATTATTTAGAAACCGCCCTGTTAAATTCTTCAATCAGTTTATCCCATAGTTCAACTGTAGAAAATCTTTCATCCCAGTAATCATCATCATACCACTGAGCATTTAATTCCTTAACATCTTTACCCTGCTGCTCTACCCAGGTAAAATATTTTAAATTATGAATTGCTTTCTTTTCATAATAAGAAAGTTCTTTAATATAGTCTGTCTTCTGGTTTTCAATTGCAATGCGCCAGTCAATCTCCGCCTGCCTGTTTGAATAATTACCAAGTGATTCATTTAATTCTTTCAGGCGTGACCTGTACATCTCAACAGAATCAGTAAAGATTGTAAAGATGACATCGTTCTCATTAAACTCATAATACTTAGCAAGTTTAATTGCACTTATCATATTACTTATGGAAGAAATTCCCATCAACGGAAGTTTTTCAATTACTTCGTTTGATATTCCCTGGCTGGACATCCATTCTTTTCCGGCCGGCTCATTAAACAAACGAAGTATTCTCATTGGCTCGTTATCGTCAATAGCTACAACCGCATCTGTGTTTTTTGTATTATGAATCCACGGAATGTGTTTATCCCCTATTCCTTCAATTCTGTGGGCGCCAAAGCCATTCATATAAAGTGTTGGGCATTGAAGCGCTTCTGATGCAAGAACTTTTACTAATGGAAATTTTTTGCGAAGATAATCACCTGCGGCAATTGTACCGGCAGACCCAGTAGCGCTTACGTATCCGCTAAATCTCTGTTCTTCTTTTTTAATCTGATTAAACAATGATTCGATTGTATATCCTGTTACTTCATAATGCCAGATACTGTTTCCAAACTGATCAAACTGGTTGAAAATAAAATACTCATCGCTTTTAGCTTCAAGTTCATGACATTTATCATAAATTTCTTTCACGTTACTTTCGCATCCGTATGTAGCAAAAACTTCAGCACCAAGGTTTTTAAGCCAGTCAAATCTTTCCTTGCTCATTTCTTCCGGTAAAATTGCTACGGCATGAACAGAAAGCAAAGCAGAGTTAAATACTCCGCCACGGCAGTAATTACCTGTTGAAGGCCAGACAGCCTTATGATATTCAGGATTAAATCTTCCCGAAACAAGGTAAGGAGCAAGGCATCCGTAAGTTGCTCCGACTTTATGCGCGCCCGTTGGAAAGTGTTTGCCAACCAATCCAATTATTCTTGCTTTAACGCCTGTAATGCTCTGCGGAATTTCGAGATAATTTATTTCACCAATTCTGCTGGTTTTAATATCATTGCACCAGTTAATTCTGAAAAGATTCAGAGGATCAAGTGCATTAAGATCAACGCTCTCTAATTTGCTCTGAATTTCTGTAGGAATAGTTTCCGGTTGTTTAAGTTGTTTGAATGTTGGTAATACAATTTTTTGTTTTCGGCATCTTTCAATTGAGCGGTTTAAAAATTCTTCATTTTGAATCTGCCAGTTCCAGTTGCACATAATTTTACTCACTTAAAATGAATTATTAATCTGGGATGCAAATTAAGGATTTTTAAACAAACTATTATAAAAAGTTAGACTGTAAAATAGTTTCGGCTCCACAGAGATATAACTTTTTGATGGGTTACATTTCAGGTGGGAGAGTGGAGCCGAAATTTTAACAAGAACGTTGAATATCCAATATCAAATAACCAATATCGAATTAAAAGAACTCCATCACTCATTATTCCTTGTTAGATATTCGTCATTCAGTAAATTAAATTAGAAGTAATACAGATATTTAATTTTAAATACCGAAGCTCTGTCTGTTACTTTCATGTGCCTGCCGATATCGTTTCCAAATTCATCATACTTTGTCTGCCGTTCCTGGAATTCATTATATGCAAGATATATCCAGCTCTTGGGTAAGAAATTGTAAGAAAACAAAAATCCTACAATTATATTTTCCAGGTGCTGTGTGGATTTCACGTAAACATTATCAACATATAATCTCATCGTTAAATAATTGATCGGGATAAAAGTAATGTTCGGTCTTGCATTAAAAGTAATATCTTCAAGTGAACCATCAGGTTTTCTTTCGATATAAAGATTATTGTCGGCGCCAAGTGAAAAATTCTTTGCGGCGTACCATGTTATTGAATTACCCATCCACATATACGATGCAAGATAATCTCTTGAGAAATTATAAGTTTTAGAATAGCCTCCCCAAAGATTACCACTCCATCTTGGCGTAATGTTATACCAGGAACTAAGATTAAACTCATATGAATCATATTTCTGATCTGAATCTTTTGACTTACCCGCACTTATATTTATTTCATATCCCCAGTTATCCCTGAACTGCATATTGAAACCAAGAATAGCCGAATGATCCGTATACAAATCAACTTTCTCATCATATAAACTAAAGCCGGCATAGATAAGAATTTGTCTTATGTACCCTTCCTCGTAATACCAGCGCGGACCGGCAATTGCTGTCCATTCCGCGGTACCTTTCCACGGAACGAAACCAACCTGACTTATATCAAATTTCTCACCTACATATCTTATGCGGCTCAGTATCATTTTATCTTTATCGAACATCATGAAACCGAGTGCAGAAGCAAAGTCTCCTTCTTTATCTTTAATTGATCTTGCAAACTGGTAAGCTAATTGCCAATCCGTTTCCCTTAATGCTCCGTCAATATCAATAACACCATCAATATGGTCTTTTGTTTTTTTGCCGACGAACATTGCTCCGAGTGTTGAGTTATCGAAAATCTGTTTCTTCAATCTTGCGACACCAAATACAGCGCTTTCCTCAGTTTTCATTTCATCGCCGTCATTATATTTTTCCTCACCTGTCATTGCAAGAAATCCGCCGTACTCCCAGTCGTCTATACGGCCAAAAGCTTTAGTGCCTCCCAGCAATCTTACTTCTTCACCGTTAGGCAGTTTCTTTCCAATTCTTCTGGAATAGAATAATTCAAGCGGGCTGTAGAAACCGCTGCTTCTGTCTTTACCAGAAGGCATAAAAATTTCATTGCCCTGTGTAAAAAATGGTCTTCTTTCACTAAAGTAAGACTCATAGCGGGATATATTAAAGGAATACGGATCGGCTTCTATCTGTGCAAAATCAGGATTAACAGTAAGCTGGTAAGTTAAGCTTGGTGAAGGATTATAAAAAACATCAAGCCCGGCATCAGGACTGAATTTATATTTACCATCCTGTTGAAGAGAAACATTTGTTAAACCAACCGGATAAATCTCAAGATTCATTCCTTCACTTTTGGGCTGAACGTTATCAAAAATAAGTTTGCCCATTTTGGAAACGCGGATACCTTCATTCTCTTCATAATCAGACCAGGAAATATCTTCATTATTGTTGGGAATCCACCGTCCAAAATCAACGCCCCATTCATTCAGGCTCTTATCATATGAAATAGATTTATAAGGAATTTTAACCTCTGTTACATAACCCCAATCGTAAATTTTTGAATCGGCAAACCAAACTCCGTCCCAGCTCCAGTCTTTATTTCTGCCGTCATCAAGCATACGTGCGTCTGCTTTTGTACCAGTGGCGCTTACGTCAAATTCGTAGGCCGTTCGTTTATCATTATATGTATCGATAATTAATGTTGAACCATCGCCATTCCAGTTATCAAGTGTACCTTTATTGGCTTCAATCTTACCGGTGTTATCATAAAGAATCATTAAACAATAAAGCGCATCATCCGTAGTTATTATTTTAGCTATTGTTTGTTGTGTGGGTTTATTACCATAAAATGGATTATACTGAATAAAATCAAGAACAGAGTCTGCAGTATTCCAGACAGCATCAATTAATCCGTCAATAATAATTTCATTTGAAGTTTTTTTGAGGAGAATTTTTTTATCTGCCCGTTTATCCTGCCCAACGGCAAATAAAAATAAATTTGTATTTAAAATAAGAAATAAAAGTATTTTTATTCTCATGAACATCCTTTTAGATTCCAAATCTGAAATTTAGACGGCAAACAAATAATTTAGTTACACCATCAATTTATGTGGTTTTGATTTGTGCCGGAGTGAAATAAAAACGTTACTTTTACCAGCAAGTTTAATTTTATTCTTTCAAATGAAACCGAATTTGAAATTAAAAATTATTGTTATATAAAGATAAAGTTATGCACCAGAACAGAAGCGATAAAAGACTAAAATATATTTCAATTAGCGATATATCCGCTGTAAACCGGCTTACCGCGTTATGGGCTTTCAGCGAATCTGCTCTTGGCGGAGTGCTTCATGCGTTTAGAATTCCATTCTCCGGATTATTTATTTGCGGTGCGGCTGTAATATTCATTTCACTTATAGCAAAGTTTTCAGAAAAGCGATGGGAGATTTTCCGTTCGACGCTGATAGTTGTTTTGGTAAAAATAATTATCAGTCCAAACACACCATTAAATGCGCATCTTGCCGTTCTTCTCCAGGGATTAGCCGGACAAATATTATTTATGACCAAACGTTTTCCTGGTATGTCATCTTTATTTTTGGGAATTTTTGCCGCATCTTATTCGGCAGTTCAAAAAGTAATTGTTCTAACTCTTGTATTTGGTTTTACTCTATGGGAATCGTTAGATCAATTTGGCGAATCCGTAATGAAAATATTTTTTCCGCATTCAACTGGAATAAGAATAAGCCTGCTGATTATTGGTATTTATTCTGCAATACACCTTGCTGGTGGAATTGCTGCGGGTATTATTGCCGGCAGACTTCCCGTCTGGATAGATAGCTCCTTCCCCAAAAACAAACGGGCTGTTTATAACTTCAATCTTCTTCAGGCAAATGATGCACGAAAAAATAAAAACAAACGAAATAGAAAATGGTGGAAAAGGCCAACCGGAATTTTTATTGTTATTTTTTCTGTGGTGTTTGCCTTATTAACATATTTTTTCCCTTTCTTTGGCAAGAATAAAATTGCAGATGTTACAATTATGATTATCCGCTCTGTTTTAATTGTTTTCCTTTGGTTTACATTCGTTGCTCCGTTTCTGTTAAAACTATTCAGGAAATTCATTGACAGGAAAAGAAATATTTACACGGACGAAATAAACAGCATAATATTTTTATTTCCTCAATTAAGATATCTTGTTAAAGAAAGCTGGAAAAACTCCAAATCACTTAAAGGAATAAAAAGGCTAAAGCACTTTATTGTTTTTACGTTTATTCTATTAATATTTGCGGAACCCGAAGCAAAACAGAAAAGCAATTTGCTTAATGCGGTTAAATAAAAAGGGCATCATTCAGATGCCCGGAATTTTAGTGCCTGCGGCAGGTTAAACCTTTATTTTCAACCAATTCTCCCTTGGCGAATTTCTGCACTGCAGTTTCAATATCTGCTTCCTCAGTTAGAAATGGTTTAATATTATTTTTTTCAAGATCTTCTACAAGACGCCAGCCTCCACCACTGAAAAGTAACACGCTACAATCTTTCAGTCCTTCAATTAAACTTTCATGACCATGGTGTTGTCCTTCGCCATGATGATGTTCATGGTTTTGTCCGCCTGTCATCCTGTGATGTGTAAAAGTATTCTCTCTGATTTCAACTTTTTCTATAGTCCCGCCATTTATATCATATATTGCAAAGGCAAAACATCTTCCAACGTGGCCGGTAATGGTTTTCCGGTCATCAGTTGCAACAGCAATTCTCATTTAGAACCTCCAATTAATTTTTACATTTCGGGCAATGCATTTTTGTTAAAGATAAGTTTACGTTAATCTTGTCACCGCATCGGCTGTATTTATCTTTTTTTATTTTATTAATAATATTTTCAGGGTAAGTTTCGTTTATCCTGATTGCTTTGCCGTTCAGAATGCAATCAGCAATTTTATATCTCGCCTTTTCAATTATTCTTCCGAATGTAGCGCGTGATATTTTCATTTTAGCCGCACCTGCTTCATGCGACAAGGCAAGAAAGTCCGCAAGTCTTAAAGCTTCAAGTTCATCATGCTCAAGAATTACTTCTTCAAGATTATCCATAGAAATCCCTCTCGGCTTGAAATAGCAGCAAGCCGGATCAACGGATATCTTTCTATGTTTGCAGGGTCTTGACATTTTTCAATTTTGAGCATATGCTCATAACAAAAATATTATTATATTTGCAATAAAACAATCTGAAAATAATATAAAGTATAAAGATGGATGCAGTAAATACTATCTGGGGTGAAAACAAAGAAAAGATTATAACACCGGACGGCATTGTTGTTATCAGCAGTGAAAAAAAAATAATTGCGTTCAGCCAAACAGCATCAAGGCTTACAGGCTATAGCGAAGATGAGATTATTCTAAAGGACTATGATTTCATTTTCCGGAACACGGAATTTGATAAGAACTATATAATTGATTCATTATCAAGCGGTAACACTTTTTCTAACCTTTCCCTTAATATTACAAGATACGACAACACCATTCTGAATGTACTCGCTTCAATTACACCGATTACACGCTCAGATAAAAGTATAATTGGATTGGCTCTCGTTTTCCGCGATACACAAGAGATGCTTTTGCTTGCCGAGAAAATTAAGGAAAGAACCCAGGCATTGCTGGATGAAAAAAATAAACTCGATGCTATTTTCAACAGTAATATAGAAGGTACTTTTACAATTGACAAGGAATGGTCAGTGACCTCTTTTAATAAATCCGCAGAAAAGATTACCGGCTTTACCAAAGAACAGGCAATAAATAAAAAGTGCTGGGAAATATTTAATTCTGACTTGTGCAGAAACGGTTGTCACATGGAATCAACAATGGCAAACCATCAACCGACAATTGGAAACGAGCTTATTATTAAAAGTAAAGATGGTAAATTAATCCCTATTAAAGTTAACTCCGCACCACTCCTAAATGGAAAAGGAGAACCAATTGGAGCCGTGGAAACATTTATCGATATAAGTGAAATTAAAAACCTTGCAGAGCATCTCTCTGAAAAATATAAGTTTGCAAATATTATCGGCAAAAGTAAATCGATGAATAAGATTTACTCTTTACTTGAAAGTGTTGCCCAAAGCAATAGTTCCGTTCTTATTACGGGAGAAAGCGGTACCGGGAAAGAACTTGTAGCAAGAGCTATCCATTTGAACAGCGACAGAAAAAGTGCTCCGTTTATTGCCATTAATTGCAGTGCATTTGCGGAAAGCCTTATTGAAAGCGAATTGTTTGGCCACGAAAAAGGGGCTTTTACCGGTGCAATAAAAAACAAAACCGGTAGATTTGAGCTTGCAAAAGACGGAACCTTATTCCTTGATGAAATCGGCGACCTTTCACTTCAGCTCCAGGTAAAACTTTTACGAATTCTTGAAACAAGGCAGTTTGAACAGGTTGGCGGAATAACTCCAATAGATTTGAACGCACGAATTATTGCAGCCACAAACAAAGACCTTAATAAAGAAATTTCAGAAGGAAGATTCAGAGAAGACTTACTATTCAGAATAAATGTTATTAATATTGATTTGCCCCCATTAAGAGAAAGGATGGATGACTTCCCCATCCTTATCAATCACTTCATTCAGAAATTCAATGAAAAATTTAAAAAGAATATAACCGGAATAGCTACAAACACTTTTAAAATTCTTGAAAAATATAACTGGCCTGGCAACATACGCGAACTTGAAAATGTTATTGAGCACGGTTTTGTATTGTGTCAGAATAAAATAATTCAAACAGAACACTTACCCGAAAAACTAATTAACCAAATAAATGTTGAGTCTGATACTAAAACTACAACCTCCCCTGTTCTTGAAGCGGAAAAAAGACTAATAATTTCCACCTTAGAAAAATTCAATGGAAATAAAAACGAAACAGCAAAAGCACTTGGAATAAATAAAAGCACTCTCTGGCGTAAGATGAAAAAATTTAATTTAGAATAATTAAACTGCTGTTTCTTATTAACAAATCTTTAAGTAATCTGTAACTGGTCAACAGGCATTGCATTTTTGCAATTTATTTTTATAGGGGTTGCATTTTCTCAATAACAAATTCATTTAAAATTTATTATCACGGTTTAATTATCTGGTACTATAATTGTCCTTTTTATTACTCTGAATAATTATTCTGATGTTTTTTAATGAATATAAAACCCAAATGTATTGCCTGCGCAGTCAAGCAGGCTTATAATGCCGCAAGTTTAGCCACTTATGATGAAGAGATCCAGCGCAATATTATTAATGAATTTTGCAGCTACTTACCTTCGGTCGATCCAAAATCATCACCCCCTGAAGTTTCCAGAGAAATTCAGTCAATTACAGTGAAGCATACAGGTATACACGATCCATATAAAGAAGTAAAGGATCAGAATTTCTCGAAAATATTAAAATTCAAACGTTATCTTGAAACGTATGTTAATGCTTCAAAAAATCCATTTGAAGAAGCAGTTAGAATAGCAATTGCAGGCAACACTATTGATTTAGGTGCAAATCCGGATTATGATATTGAAGGAGAGATAAATAAACTTTCTTCTAACAATATAATAATGGATGATTTCTCCTCATTTAAAGAAGACGTATTAAATGCGAAATCAATTTTATA
>CAZIDB010000089.1:0-17917 GCA_964537965.1 uncultured Melioribacter sp.
TTTTCAATACTTGGTATTGTGCTGGATGCGAAATCTGTTGAAACGCAGATAAATACTTTTATCGATACTGCAATTCCTTATAAGGAATACGCCGACTACGCCAAAGAAATTATTCTATCCAGGATAGCTGAGTTTGTTGAGTACAGAACACTTGCAGGTTTAATCGGTGGTTTCGGTTTGTTGTTTGCGGCAAGCGGTTTGTTCAGCAGCATGAGAACAGTGCTAAATAAAATATTTGTAACCAAAGAAGATAAAAATGTAGTCGTTGGTAAACTTAGAGATTTCGGTATGGTACTGTTTGTAATTGTTTCTATACTGTTCTCCACAATAATTCTTCCAACAATTGATCTTGTGAAGAATGTTGTGCATACCTGGAAAATCCTTAATTACTTTCAACTAAGCGGATTTGAACATTTGCTTGTAACATTTATTTCCTTCTTATTAATTTTTATTACGTTCTATGTTTTTTACGGATTCATACCGTATGAAAAATTGGGAAAGAAGATTCCGGTAGTAAGTGCATTGTGGGCTGCTATTCTCTGGGAAATTGCTAAGAGAATTTTTGGTTATTACCTGTACAATTTTGCAAATATGAACCGCGTTTATGGTACTTATGCTTTAGTTGTTGTGCTTGCATTCTGGATTTACTATTCATCTGTTCTGTTTATTGTAGGAGCAGAAATCGGTCAGCTATATCGTGAGCGGCTTGAACAAAAGAAAAATGTAGAGCGGCTTACAAAAGCTAAGTACAAACAAGTCCGCCCTAAGAAATAATCATATCAGAAAAAATTATAAGACAAAGTTAAACTGTTTGACATTCTTGTTGGTGTGCCGGTGGATTTTTCCAGGGATGCATTTATTCCTAAGTAAATATTATTTTCAATATAGAACAGGAAAGAGCCATTTAATGAATTATAAAATGTTTCCTTGTCGTTGTGTGGTTTATATACTTGAATCCTGTAACCGGCAACAAAATTTATCCGGTTATTCAGTTCGTAAATGAAATCAAGATTTGCTGTTGCAGTAAATTGTTTAATAAATGAACTGTCTATTGGTGTAAATACTTCTGCAGATAAATTAATCTGTGTTCTCCAGCTTAAAGGATTCGAATACCTTCCTGTTATGGAAAGGTTAGGTGAGCCAGCTTTTGACCTGTCCCTTGTAGTAATTGTAAACAAAGTACCGGCAGAAATATCCCAGCCATAATATCTGTCGTTTACTCTTTCATTTATGTTGAATAAGACCTGCCTGATTCTTAAAATTCCGATTGCACCAATGCTATACCCGTTTAATAATTCAGAAGAACGAATTTCATTTTCAATATCGCCAAACCATTGGGTTTCGTAAACTTCACCGTAGAGGTCACGGTATTCATCTTCACGTTCAATTATATTGGCTATGCTAATCATTGTTTCTTTGGGTAAATGATCAGATATAATATTTTCCTTTAACAAATGTTCTTCAATCCTTACTGCTTTGGCAAGTGCGGTTGCGTTAATATATCTGCCGAAACCGGCACCGACAGTAACGTTGGAGGCTACCCTTGAATAGCTGTTTGTTTTTTGTCCTGTAAAAGATGCGAATCCAAACCAATCCCTGTTATCCCAAACATATTTTCTTGCGCTAAGTTCTGTACGAACATCATAATTGCTATTTCCCGCATCTCTGCCGCCAGTGCCATCAATATTAATAAACCAGGCAAAAGGAAGGGAAGTAAAGAATCTTCGGTAAATCAGGTTTGCGCTCATCGTATTGCCTGTAACACTATCGCCAACCTGTGCCCAGTTCCAGAATCCGTTTACTCTTAAATTTGTCGCCTGACTTACAGGAACAAGATAATCCTGAACGCTGACATTTTGCGATAAACTTACAACTGTAATGACAGAAAGAAAAAATATTATCCGCTTTATCATAGATTTTTCATTTAGTGAATTTGTGTACAAGAAATACTAAAATTAAAGCTAATTATCAATTAAAGAATATTTTTTTAACACTTGACAAACTGGGATATTGTTCTTATTTTTATTTCAGAATTTTTAGTCTGATTATGACGGTAATATTTTCAAAAAAATGTGAATACGGATTACAGGCAATCCTTTATCTTGCGGCAAAAGAAGCTGAGGATGTTATTCGTGTAGATGTAATTGCAAAGGAACTTAAGATTCCGAAGGAATTTGTTTCAAAAATTCTTCAGAGCTTAAGAGAACACGGGATAATCGAATCCAAGAAAGGGAAAGCAGGCGGTTTTATTTTAGCCAAGAATCCAAATAAAATAAGGCTGATTGATGTTGTTGAAGCGATAGATGGTTTAGAAGTGTTTAACAGTTGTGTCCTTGGTTTTCCAAACTGCAGCCCGGATCATCCTTGCGCTGTTCACGATAAATGGGGAAAGCTAAGAACAGAAGCTTACAATATGTTGAGCGATGAAACCATTGATCAGTTCAAACAGAGAACTTTAAATAAATTAAGTCTTAAATAAAAAAATTTAATCTATTATCGGACAAAAAATTCCGAAAATAAAACAAGCGGAGATAAAATGAGTGAGATAATAAACAACAGGGAAATTAAGCTTAGTCTGCTAAAAGAAATGATTAAGAAAATTGGTAATGAAACCGATTCGCAGCAAATCAGTTCTCAATTAAAAATACTGTTAAAAGAAGTTGCTTACGAAGATGTTATAACAGTTGAGCAGGAATTATTTGAAGAAGGTTTTGATAAAGATAAAATGCTGGAATTATGCGATTTGCATTCTGCTGCATTAAAAGGAATTCTTAATCCTGAATCAAAACTGAAAGAAACTGAAGGTCATCCGGTTCATACATTCAAAAAAGAAAATCAGGCGCTTAAGAGAGAAATAGAAATCGTTCGTAATTACTTTAGTAAGGTTAATAAACTTGACGATACTGACAAGGCAGGAAAAATATTTGTAAACATTCACACAAGCTTTAACAACTTGATGGATGTTGAGAAACACTATTTAAGAAAAGAAAATCTTCTGTTTCCGTTTCTTGAAAAGCATAACATCACTGGTCCCTCTGCTGTTATGTGGGGTAAGCATGATCAGACAAGAGAATTGCTAAAGAATAGTATTGCAGTGCTTTCTTCCTGTCATAATATAATTGCAGGCGATGGTAAAGGGGCAATTGAACTAATACTTGAACCGGTATTAAAATCAATTGAAGAGATGATTTATAAAGAAGAAAATATTCTGTTTCCAATGGCAATGGATACTTTGAATAATGATGAATGGGAACAGGTTTATAAACAAAGCGATGAAATTGGCTTCTGCCTGTATGAGCCAACAGAAAAATGGAGACCGGAAAAACCTGAACAGAATTCTAAATCAGAGATTCTTAACGATTCAAAGATAAAACTTCCAACAGGAATATTTAACCTGAATGAACTCACATCAGTTTTTAACACTTTACCGTTTGATATTACATTTGTTGATAAGGAGGATAACGTAAGGTTTTTCTCCCAGGGTAACGAAAGAATTTTCCAACGGAGTAAAGCAATACTTGGAAGAAAAGTTCAGTATTGCCACCCGCCTTCAAGCGTTCATATTGTAGAAAAGATATTAAATGATTTCAAAACGGGTGCTCAAACCAAAGCGGCTTTTTGGATAAACTTTAAAGGTAGGTTTGTGCACATAAGTTATTATGCTGTAAGAGATGAAAGTAATGAGTACCAGGGGACACTTGAAGTTACACAGGACCTAACTGAATTAAGATTGCTTGAGGGAGAAAAAAGAATTCTTGAGTATTAAGGAATTATTTAGACAAAACACGATTTGACTGAAAGGGAATTAGATGTACAGCGAAAGTAAAACAAAACTGATTATAACACCGGAGACAAAAATTTCTGAGCTGCTCAATGCATATCCGGCTCTGGAAGAGAAACTAATTGAGATTGCTCCGGTCTTTTCAAAATTAAAAAATCCTGTTCTTAGAAAAACAATAACAAAAGTTACATCGTTAAGGCAGGCATCTATTGTAGCAAATTTGCCAATCAACTATTTGGTAAATGAATTAAGAGAAGAAGCGGGACAAAATTCAGAACTCTATAAGGAAAATCAACTAAAGGAAAATTCAATGGATCTATCTTTTACTACTGTGAAAGAAATTTATGATGCAACTAGTGACCTTGAAGAAGGGAAACATCCATTGGCTAAGGTTATTAATGACATACAACGACTGTTAAAAGGCGAAAGCTATTTGCTGATTACTCCTTTTATACCCGCACCGCTGATAGAAAAAGTAAGAGAAAAAGGTTTTAATGTAAAATCAGAAGAGACAATCAAACATACTTTCGAAAATTATATCTGGCGTTAATTTAGGAAAGACTCGTTATGTCTGAAAAGAAAAAAATAATCAGAAATAATGAAAAGCCGGTACAAAAATATCGCTTTATAATTCAAAGTGCTTTTGCTGCATTATGTATCTGGATTGGAATAGAATTCTTCTTGTTCATAAAATACCTGGAATCAGGTGGAGCAACAACTTTTTATAACAGACCACCAGGAGTAGAAGGATTTCTTCCCATAAGCTCAATGATGAGTCTTTATTATTTTTTTCTTTCCGGTGAAGTTCATCCGGCGCATCCGGCAGGATTATTCATCTTTGTTGCAATTGTAGCGGTCTCGCTTTTATTCGGAAAAGCATTTTGCAGCTGGTTATGCCCGGTAGGATTTTTATCTGAACTTGTGGGTGACTTTGGTGAAAAATTGTTCAAGAAGAAAATTCATTTGCCAAAGTTTCTGGATATTCCTTTGCGCAGCCTGAAGTATTTGCTGCTTGCCTTTTTTATTTATGCAATATTTTTTCTTATGACTGAAGTAGCAATCAAAGCTTTTCTTGATAGCCCGTACAACCTTGTTTCAGATATTAAAATGTGGTATTTCTTTGCAGACATTTCCAGGTTCTCGCTTATTGTAATTTCTGTTTTATTTCTGCTTTCGATTGTAATCAGAAATTTTTGGTGCAGGTATCTTTGCCCTTACGGTGCATTACTTGGACTGATTTCTTTTTTAAGTCCGAATAAAATTAAACGAAATCCTGTTAGCTGTATTGATTGCGGCAAATGTGCAAAAGTATGTCCTTCGTCTATAAAGGTTGATAAGGTTCTGACAGTAATGTCTGATGAATGCTCAAGCTGCTTAAATTGCATTGATGTTTGTCCGGTTGCTGATACTCTGGAAATGAAATTTACACCGGCAAAAAAAACAATCAATAAAAAAACAATTGCCATATCCGTAGTTGCTCTTTTCTTATTGATAACCGGACTGGGAATGTTAACCGGTTATTGGCAAAATAAAATATCCAAAGAAGAATATATTGAGATGTATAAAAACATTGATGGCTTTGGACATCCGACAAGTGTTGAAGAAACAAAAAAATTCAACCAAGAAGTACACAGCAATTTCAATAAAGAAAAACAATGAAAAGCATTATTAGTTCAATAAATAAAAAACATGAACACGGATTGATACAGGTAATTTTTTTAACGGACGCTGTAGACAGGCTTTTGAACGGAGATTACACTTCATCCAATATTGAAATTCTTATTCGATCCTTTAAATCTCTTTATAAGGATATTTTCATTCTTTGTGAAAACGAAGAGGTTTATTTATTCCCTTACCTGGTAAATGAAAATAAAAATGAAAAAATTGAATATTTCAAAAAAGAACACCTACAGTTGTTTGCTAAACTCAGGTATATGCAATCAATAATAGAATTGTTAAATAAAAATGATACGGACAGAGACAAGATTCTTGAACTAAAACTGGCAGTTAAGGATTTAAGTAACAATATATCTTCGCATCTTCAAGATGAGAGTGAGACTTTTACCGGGGTTGGAAATCAGATTTTAAATAGTAAGAAAGCTATCAAACTACCGGTGGTAAGAAAGGCTTAAGTATGAACATCTCAAATAAAAAATTTACAGCTATTTTATTTTTTACTTCCATTGTCGGATTTATTCTTTTCAGTCAAGGTTGTTCAAACGTTGATGCGGATAAAATTCAGGGCCAGGAACAGGCAATTCTAACGGATGCTCCCTTTGTGCCTCCTCCAATTGAAAGAGATTATCCGACAAAAGTGATTATTCATCTTGAAGTTAAAGAAGTAGTTGGCAGACTTGCAGATGGTGTGGAATACACTTTCTGGACGTTTGGTGGTAAAGTGCCCGGAAAATTTATAAGGATATGCGAAGGTGACCAGGTGGTGTTTTATCTTCACAACCACCCCGCAAATAAATTACCTCACAATATTGATTTGCACGCAGTCACTGGTCCAGGTGGTGGGGCAGTATCTTCTTTTACTGCACCAGGGTATACTTCAAAATTTTCATTTAAAGCATTAAACCCGGGATTGTTTGTTTATCACTGCGCCACCGCTCCTGTTGGAATGCATATAGCTAATGGTATGTATGGATTAATTCTTGTTGAGCCGAAAGAAGGATTACCAAAGGTTGATAAAGAATATTATATAATGCAGAGTGAATTCTATACTGAAGGCAATTTTGGTGATCCCGGTCTTCAGCAATTCAGTACAGAAAAGGCTATTAATGAAAATCCTCCGTATGTGGTTTTTAATGGTTCTGTTGGTGCTTTAACAAACGAGAATGCAATTAAAGCTAATGTCGGAGAAACAATAAGATTATTTGTTGGAAACGGCGGACCAAATTTGGTTTCTTCTTTTCACGTAATAGGTGAGATATTTGATTTGGTTAACGGCGAGGGTGGTACAGAAGTAAATCAGAAAAATGTTCAAACGACTTTGATACCAGCCGGTGGTTCTGCCATTGTCCAATTCAATGTTCAGGTACCGGGAAATTATATTTTAGTCGATCATTCAATATTCAGAGCATTCAATAAAGGTGCCCAGGCAATATTGAATATAAGAGGAGAAAACAACTCAGAAATTTATACGGACAAACAAGATGAAGAATATTATACGCCCGCAAATTCATATGCAGGTTCTGTCTCATTAGAAAATACTACAGAAATTTCCGTTGGTTCGGAAAAAGGCGGGATAACTTCAGAAGAAACTGATATTAATAAAATAGTCGCCGCAGGGAAAAAGATATATCAATCGACATGTTTAGCTTGTCATCAATCTGAAGGTCAGGGAATAGCAAATGTATTTCCTCCCCTCGCTAAATCAGATTACCTGCTTGCAGATAAAACACGTAGTATTAAAATTGTTAAAAGAGGTTTGCAGGGACAGATAAATGTTAATGGAAAAATATATAATGGCATTATGCCTCCGCAAAACCTTGATGATGTACAAATTGCCGCAGTACTGACTTATGTGCACAGCAGTTTTGGCAATAACGGGGATAAAATTTCTGCTGATGAAGTTAAAAGGATTACCGGTAAATAATGAGGTATTAAATGAAAACAGGAAAGTTAATTAAGCTTAGTTTTATCTTATTATTTTTTTTCAGCGTTATAATAATTCCATCACATAAAAGTGGCGAAAAAAAATCTATGTCCGATAAGATGGTTTTAATTCCTGCAGGTTCATATTCTCCGTTAAAAAAGATCAGTGATAAAATAGAAAAAATAAAAGTAAACTCTTTTTATATTGATAAATATCCTGTTACAAATGCACAGTACCTTGAATTTGTGAGGGAGAATCCGGAATGGAAAAAATCAAAAGTTAAAAGGATTTTTGCAGATTTCGCGTATCTGCAAAGTTGGAAATCGGATTTAGAATTAGGTCCGGATGTTTCTCCTAATTCTCCTGTAAAAAATGTTTCTTGGTTTGCCGCGCGTGCTTTTGCAAAATGGTGCGGAAAAAGGCTTCCTACATTAGATGAATGGGAATATGCAGCATCAGCAGGAAGACGTACACGAGATCTTGATAGTGAACAGGATTTTAAGCAGCAGATACTTGATTGGTATTCTAAACCAAATAAAAATATCAGGGAAATTGGATCCGAAAAACCAAATTACTACGGTGTATTTGATTTATATTGTTTAGGCTGGGAATGGGTTGATGATTTTAACTCTGTAATTGAAACAGGCGATTCGAGGAATGGAAATAATATTGATTTGAATTTATTTTGTGCAAGTGGTTCTGCCGGTAGTATTAATCCAACGGATTATGCCTCCTTTATGCGATATGCGTTCAGAAGCAGTCTTAAAGCCAGCTATACAATTTCTCATCTTGGTTTTCGTTGTGTAAAAGATATTTCAAACGGCAATTTAAAGGAGACAAAATGAAAAAGAGCATTGCTTTACAACCAATATTGATTTCATTAATTATTATTATTTCAGCAGTCTTCATCATTATTTTAGCAAAGAATAATAAGCCTGTGTCGCTTCCCGGCACTGTAGTTAAAGAAAACCAGGATAAAGAAAAATTATGTTGTGCTGACCTGGTTGCATCAGAAAATTATACTGATAATTCAATCTATAATCTTAACTCTGTATGGAAAAATGAATTTAACACGAGTATAAAATTGTCATCGTTCAAAGGTAAAAAAGTGATCCTTACGATGTTTTTTGCGAACTGTACTTATGCATGTCCCTTGCTTGTAAATGATATGAAAAGAGTTGAAGCTGAGCTATCTGAAAAGGAAAAACATGACGTAATATTTGTACTGGTATCAATCGATCCTGAAAATGATACTCCAGCCATTCTGAAAGATTATAGCTCAGTGCATAAGCTGGAAACAAAAAGGTGGGAACTGTTAAATGGTTCGGAAGATGAAATAAGAGAATTGGCAGCTCTGCTTGGATTCAAATATGCAAGGGCAACAAACGGTGGCTTTTCACACTCTAATATAATTACTGTGTTGAATGCTAATGGTGAAATTATATACCAACATGAAGGCTTAAATAAAGATCTGACTGCCTTAGTGAATAACATTAAAAGATAGACCTCTAATAAAAAATATGAAATCCGGGTAAAACTCGGTTTCAGACATAATTATGATATTTAAAGTATAAAATGAAGATGGGGTTAGGAAAATCATATTCTTATCGATGTATATAAGATTTTTTTGTATCTTGTGTACCAAAATATCTTTCAGGTTTACAGGACTTGTCAAAAATAAAAACAGTTTAGGATTTTCGGATGTTACGTCATAAAGCTTTAACCCATCTCTCTCAGGAACATCACCAGGGATTGATATTAGCTCAGTTGCTAAAACCAAACGCACCAGACTATAGTGGATTACCGCGAACAATTTCTGGTAAGACTGATTATGCAATAAAGTTATATTCATCATCGTTAACCGGACATTTTATTAAGGAAGAGGTGATTTTATATCCCTTAATTAAAGGAAAGAACCCTAAAATAGATTCTTTATTTGCTGATGTTTTTGTGGAACATAAAAGAATTGGAAAGTTAGTTGAAGAATTAAAAATTGTTGGTAACCACGAGAAAACGCTATACGAACTTGGGCAGCTTCTTGAATCTCACATAAGAAAAGAAGAAAGGATTTTATTTCCACTAATACAGGAACTCATCCCTGTTGAAATCTTACAGAAATTAGAGGAATTGTTAAATAAAAAATAATGCCTGTGAACAACACGGAAAGTTTCTACAATGCAATATCGTCGTTTTATGACGATATGATCGATTTCAACAAGTCCCTTGAAAAAAGGAAATTAATACTACAGAAATTTATTAAAGATGATTATAAAACAGCTGCTGACTTAGGCTGCGGCAGCGGGCTGGATTCTATTGCATTATCTTCACTTGGACTTAAAGTAACACCTTTTGATCCGTTTGAAAAGATGATTATGAAGCCAGGGAAAATGCAAGAGCGAATATGCAGGAAATTAATTTCATTTGCTCTGGGTTGGAAAAGATTCCGGTAGCTTATAAACAAAAATTTGATATTGCCCTCTCCCTTGGTAATACTATTGCCAATATTTCTCCGGAAAAGATTGAACGATCTATTGGGAACGTTTATAAGATATTAAAAAGTGGCGGTAAATTTGTACTTCAGATTCTGAATTACAAAAGGATACTAAGGAATGAAGAGAAAATTGTAGGTATAAACAGTAAGAATGATTTTACGTTTGTAAGGTATTACGATTTTCATTCGAATCATCTTGATTTCAATATACTAAAATTCAATTCTGCTTATCCGGACGAAAGGAAAGTTTCATCTACAAAAATCTTTCCATATAAGAAGACATTTTTAACAAATAAACTAAAGAAAACAGGTTTTAGAAAAATAAAATGTTTTGGCAGTCTCTCACTTGATAAACTCAGCAACCTTAGCTCAAATGATTTAATAATATTAGCAGAAAAATGATAAACGTTTAATACAATTCTACCTGAAAACAAATCTTTCTGCTAAAAAGGCTGGAATTTTAATCTCAGATCCTCTTTCCAGTATTAACGAAAAGCACAAAATAAGATTAAACTCCTGGATATTATTTTCGACAATTAACCTATAAAAAGACTGTGGAGTACTTGATTTAAAATTTATTGCTGTATAAATTGAACACGGTCTTAAAAAATTACTCTACCAAGATTTAATATATTTGATCGGGAGTGAAATGAAAAAATATATTTTTACTTTAGTAATACTTTTTGTAACCTCACTCATTTTTATAAGCTGTAAAACCAGTACAGAACCAGATACAAGCACAGGTGAGGGCGAAGTAACAGTCAGTGGTCAGGTTATTGATAATTCAACCGGTTCACCTATTTCAGGCGCTGAAGTAAATATAATTAGCGATGGTATTGAAATAGGTAAAACCACTAATTCAGACGGCAGATTTGCCGCTACTTTTTCAATAGAAAAAAGTAAACAGGTATTGGTATATACCACATATACCGGTTACTATTCAGATAGCACCTTGGTAAGTGTTACAGCCGGAGAGGAGTCAAGCGTTACTATTAAATTACAGGAACGGACTACCGGAGATGATATATCTGGTGATCCGGCATCAATTGTACTTATTTCAACATCATCTCAAAGCATTGGAGTAAGATCAAGTGGTTCAGTTGAATCTGCTACAATTACATTTGAGGTTCAGGATTCAAGTGGAAATTCAATTAACATCGATCATTCAGTTTGGGTTAATTTTAAACTTGGACAGGCTCCCGGTGGAGGAGAATATATTAATCCAACAGCAATTAAAACCAATGCAGAAGGAAGAGTAACAGTTAGTTTATCAAGCGGTACTGTTGCAGGTGTTGTTCAATTTGTTGCTGAAATAAATTTTGGAGGTAAGCAAATAATCTCAAAACCTGTTAACATTTCAATCCATGGAGGTCATCCGGATCAGACTCATTTTTCTGTTGCTACTGAATATCTCAATGTTCCCGGCTGGAATATCGACGGATTCGAAAATACTATTTCAGCAATAGTTGGTGATAAATATGCAAACCCTGTTAAACCTAATACGTCAGTTTATTTTACAACAACAGGTGGCGTAATAGAAGGATCGGCTTTAACTAATGAGCTTGGAATTGGTACTGCAACATTAATTACAAGTAATCCGCGTCCTGTTCATCCTTTGTTAGGAAAAGGTTTTGCAGTTATTACCGCTACAACAGCAGATGAAAATTATAATAAAGTAACTGGCTCAACAATTGTCTTGTTTTCGGGTTATCCGATAATTACCGTTGATCCTACTGAATTTCCGGATATTGAACACAGAGGTTCAACTACAATAAATTATACTGTTATGGACGAAAACGGGAATCCTATTGCTCCTGGAAATAGCATTAACGTGAGTATAGTGGAGGGTGACGGTGCTATGTTAGTTGGTGATGTTAATTTTACCACAATGGATACGCAAAGTAAAGCTGCAACACAATATACTTTCAAAATAGTAGACAATGATCTCGTTCTGCCTTTAGGAAGAAGATCACTCACCATTCGAATTAAAGTGTCTGGACCGAATGGAATTGCAACCGCCTGGACAAGCGGAATAATTGACTAACTCTTTTACAAAGGGAAGATAGAATTATTTGATATCGTAAAAATTTTTATAATAAAATATTTTTTACTGAATTTGAACCTAATTGTGTTTTAACAGGTTAATGTGAAGTTTGTTAAATTGACTTACAACCATTTAATCTTTATATTTGTATCACAAATTTTGATCGCGGGGTGGAGTCCCGAATTATTCGGGAGTAGCTCGTTGGGTTCATAACCCTAGGAGACAAAAAAATAGAAATTGATCGCGGGGTGGAGCAATTGGTAGCTCGTCGGGCTCATAACCCGAAGGTTCTAGGTTCAAGTCCTAGCCCCGCTACTAAGAAAAAGCTGAACGAAAGTTCGGCTTTTTTTATTTGGATGGTTGAATGAATAAGTATATAGTGTACGTGATAAAAAGTAAAGAAGGATATCATTATACCGGAATGACAGAAGACCTTGAAAAAAGATTATCTGAACACAATAACAAATCATTATCCTTCTGGACAAAAAGAGGGAACAATTGGAAACTGATTTACACAGAAAAATTTGAAGCAAAGGCAGAAGCGTTAAAACGAGAGAAATGGTTAGAATCAGGAATTGGTAGGAAATATTTAAAAGAATCAGGTTCTAGGTTCAATCCGCCAAAGGCGGACTAGCCCCGCTACTAAGAAAAAAGCTGAACGAAAGTTCGGCTTTTTTTATTTGGAGGGTTGAATGAATAAGTATATAGTGTACGTGATAAAAAGTAAAGAAGGATATCATTATACCGGAATGACAGAAGACCTTGAAAAAAGATTATCTGAACACAATAACAAATCATTATCCTTCTGGACAAAAAGAGGGAACAATTGGAAACTGATTTACACAGAAAAATTTGAAGCAAAGGCAGAAGCGTTAAAACGAGAGAAATGGTTAGAATCAGGAATTGGTAGGAAATATTTAAAAGAATCAGGTTCTAGGTTCAATCCGCCAAAGGCGGACTAGCCCCGCTACTAAGAAAAAAGATAAGTCCTTGTAACACAAATGGTTGCAAGGACTTTTTCTTTTTTACATACACATTACATACAAAACAATTGATTTATAGGGGTTTTAGCAATTATACTGGATCAACATTTTCACAACGAAACTGCCTTACTATCTTTAATTCAGAGTGTAATCAAAAATTAGATTGTTATGGGTATTACTTTTTAACAAGTAAATATTTTTCATTCTGCTTCTTTAATTCAGCAGCCCAATCTACATTTATCATGGACATCAGTTCTTCTTGTTTAGCGAATAACTGAATTCTTGAATCCTCATTTGGTCTTCTATTGTTAAGCTCAAAGTTTGCAGCCATCTCAAAAGTCAGGCTGCTTAATAACCAAAACAAAATTTCATCAGGATTTTTTGTTCTTTTTATTTCCTCTATTGTACCTCTTTCCGAAAGAATATATAATAATTCGTCTCCTTCATAATCAACATAGTATCCACCGTTATACTGAGGTGTTGTGTAAAAATGTAGATATGCTTTGGGAGCATCAATAATCGCTGCACACTGATAGTACTTTTTTTCTATTTCCTTTACTATTTCTTTCATTAACCAGAACTAACTATTCTGTTTTACAATTTTCTTATATACCGATCTTAGCATCCAGGCTTATACTGTATCGCCAAACTCTTTATCGTCAAGTATCTTTTCAAAGATGGCTCTGTTATCATCAATCCGGTCTATCAGCTTTTGCAGGAAGGCATCTTCAAAGCCGTATTTAAAATTATCAATGGAATTGTTTAATGCCTGCAATTGATCTTCTCGTCGCTTATAAGTTCCTGTTCAATCTGCTCAAAGAATAGTTTGTCTCTGTCTGTAAACTCCGTACCAAATTTAACTTATTAAGTTGACTTCAATATTCTTGCTCAACTTCTTTACGTGTGTTTTATTTTAGAGCTTACAAAATATTTGAATAGAGGTCTCTTCGTTATAGACTCCTATGATATTCGAGATTCGCGACAGTAAGAATAAACTCCAATCTATATTCACGGTTCAGATAGATTAAGTACTTCTCGATGTAAACTTTTAAAAAAAGTATCGCATAAAAAAGCAAAACGTCATTTTACTCAATGTATTTTCTCTTCCGAAAGAGCTCTTTCGATTGCTTCGTAAAATGTATTTTGTATGCCCGTCTCGATTGATGGGACATCTTTTGCATAAAAGCCACCAATAACCATTCCATCAGAATTCTCGTAGTGAACGTAGAAATTGTGGAGTTTGGTGACTTTATTCAGATATTTATACTCGATGCCGAACTTGAATGTTGTATTCTTATTTCCATCCTTCATAATAGACATTATTCCGTCTTTCTCGCCTTTCTGCTCTGCTGGCATTTTTTCGATCATATAGCTCCATGCAAGTAGAGGGTTTGAGGATTTCTCTACCTCCACAGTAGCTACAGCGAGCGGTTCAGTATCCACATATTCCAAAGGGATCATATAGCGGAGCTCAGTTTTATCATAGTATTTCAATTCCGGTGCTTCGCGTCTGTATCCTGCAACGTGCACAATATAAATCTTCCATCCTGGACGTGCCCTTTTCAACCAGGAAATGAGTGCAGTAAAATCTGCTTGTCTTTCCGATAGAGTAAAGCGGCTTGAAACCCAATCAGCAGCTGGAGCAAAATTAATTTCATCTACACATATTTCTTTCCACTCGGGCAGCTCGCTCATAGATGCAGGCCACTTGGTGTAAAGTTGAGCGCCGGCTTCATCGTGAGAGACGTAGAATAGGGTACGGATGTATTCATCCTTGAGTGTAGCAACTTTCTTATTTGTGGATTTCTTCAATGCGTTAAGATGTTGACCGTAGGTTTTACCTCCTTTCAGAAGATACCTGCAGTGCAGGTCAACGTCCTCGCCGGCAGTGATAAAGAACTTTCCATCTTTGAAGTGGAACAAGTTTGGTTCATATGAAGCGAAGGCCGGTATTTTTTCTTGTGTTACCGCAATTCCTCCCCAACTAAAGGCTCGAACATAACCTTGGTCAAGATCCTGTGAGATTAATTTCGTGGAAAAAAATACTATAACTACGACTGTTAATAGCAAGTGTACGCGAGTCATTTTCGTCCTCCTTTTGCTTTTTGTAATCGAATATTGTTATAAGGCGTTGCAAATAAGCGGTTACGCTCTAAAGCCATACAGCTTATACAACAACTTCCAATAATTTAAAAACAATGATTGAACTGAGTAACAAAACAACCTAACACGGTAGAATAAAGTGAATAATAACACAATTGCCAAATTAGAAAGCAGCGTTGATTTATTAGCCCTAAATTGCGGAACAACGGCATTTTCGAAAGTTGATAAGAGCTCATACTACGTTCCCGCAACCACGTCCATCGGAAAGGCATATTGAAATAAGATGGAATGAAACGCCTGGTTTTGTGTTGGACGCACACATTTTTTTCTGCTGAGAGAAAGTCATTAAAAGATTTAATTTCTTTCACGGCTGTTTTTTGAGGAAGTTTTTATTATTAAAAATGATAAATCGTTTAATCTAACCTGAATATGCTTCTTCTTTTTTTACTATAATGCTTAACTCAAATCTCAATGTCAATTAAATCAAATATTCTTAACCACTTCATTCGTCCATTAGAATAGTAAAATTTTGGGGTTATCGCACACGTTCAAAACTTACTAAAAATCATATTTATTGTCCACAAAAAACTTCATCAAAGGAAAAGCTGAACGAAAGTTCGGCGTTTTTCATTTCCTTAATGAATTGATTACCCAGGTAAATATTTTGTTCTATTCATTTTTAACTTGCAATTGGATATATCATTGGTTATTGAGAACCAAGTAATTTCCTCTTTCATCTTCTTACATTTTCACTTAAATTTCTTCTGAAAAAAATCTGAAAGAAATATGCTCAAGTCCCTTCTTGTTAAAGATTACGCTTTAATTGAAAAAATTTTTGTTGAGTTTGAAAAAGGATTCAACATTATTACCGGCGAAACAGGAGCAGGAAAATCTATCCTGATTGATGCTATGAGTTTATTGCTTGGTGAAAGAGCAACCACAGATGTTATTCGCAGAGATGCAGATAAAACTGTTGTTGAAGGAATATTTGATGTTGAAAATAACAGGAAAGTAAAGAGCATACTCGAACAGAATGAGATTGAATATCAACCTGAAATGATTGTAAGGAGAGAGATTTCCAGGAAAGGATCGAACAGATGTTTTATAAATGATTCACCGGTCTCATTAGCAATTGTGAGAAGTATTGGAAATTTATTGGTGGATCTGCACGGTCAGCATGAACATCAGTCATTATTAAGAAGCGATACTCACATTGATGTACTTGATGAATTTGCTGATTGCGAAGCTGAGTTACTGAATTATACTGAAAAACGGAAAACACTTTTAAAGTTTAAAAATGAATTGGCAGAACTAAAAAGTAAAGAGCGGGCATTAAAAGAAAAAAAAGATTTCTATGAATTCCAGATGAAGGAAATTGATACTGTCTTGCCGGCAGAAAATGAAGATGAGGAGATAACAAATGAACTTAGAATTCTGGAAAATGCTGAGCGGCTGCTTGAACTAAGTAATAATATTTATAATGAGCTTTTCGATTCTGAAGAAGCGGTATATGATAAACTTGTTCATGTAAATCATGAATGGAATGAACTTTTAAAGATTGACAAATCTTCAAATGATGTTAATGCCGATTTTCAGAATGCACTTGCATTAATAAAAGACGCAGCGGAGTATATCCGTGATTATAAAAATAAAATTGATCTTGACCCTGAAAGTCTTGAGAATAAAAGAGAACGTCTTGCAGCTATAAATCATTTAAAGAAAAAATATGGCGGCTCACTTAAAGCTGTTATCGAATTGCGGAATAAAATCGGGCAGGAATATCAGATAGCCGAAAATTTTACTGAAGAAGTGAAAGCATATGAAGATAAAATTAATTCAGTAAGAATTGAATGCGGAAAAATTGCAATGCAACTTTCTAAACGAAGGAAAGATGCTGCAAAGACAATTGAGAAAGACGTTGTTCAGGCATTAATTCAGCTTGGTATAGCAGAATCAAAATTCATTATAGAAATTAAACAGCAAACAGATTCTGAATCTGAAAATTTTATTCTGGCAGGTAACAAGCGTTTCAGCTTTAATGAAAAAGGTTTGGATGAAGTAGAATTTTTTATTTCAACTAACAAAGGGGAAGAACCTAAACCTTTAACCAAAGTTGCAAGCGGCGGCGAAATATCCCGTGTTATGCTTGCATTAAAAACTATCCTTGCTAAAAATGATCGCTTACCACTTCTTATCTTCGATGAAATTGATACAGGTATAAGCGGAAGAATAGCACAGAAAGTTGGGCAGAACCTTAAGTCTTTAGCTGTATACCATCAGATAATTGCAATTACTCATCTTCCTCAGATTGCCGCACTTGCAGATAATCACTTTGCAATTGAAAAGAAAACAACGGGTAACCGTGTTTTAAGTTCGTTAAAAAAACTTTCTGATGATGAGAAGGTTACCGAAGTTGCCAAGTTACTTAGCGGTGAAGATGTTACAAGCGCCAGCCTTAAAAGCGCTAAAGAATTAATGAATTATTAAAAGTTAACTGGAACTTATGGCAAGAAAAACAAGTTCTGGAATTTTAATATACAGGAAGAAAAATTCTCAACTGGAATTTTATCTTGTTCATCCGGGTGGACCAATTTTCAAAAATAAGGATGACGGGCATTGGGGAATTCCAAAGGGTGAAATACATATTGGCGAAGTAGAACTTGACTGCGCCATAAGAGAAGTTAAAGAAGAAATTGGACTGAATCTATCCGGTAAAAATTTTATACCGCTCGGTTCAATAATTCAGAAAGGTGGGAAGCTTGTACACGCATGGGCTTGCAAATATAATGATGATATAGAACTTGTTAATTCAAATAGCATGGTTGAAATGCAATGGCCTCCCATCTGGGGAAAGAAAATTGTTTTTCCCGAGATAGACAAAGGAGAATTTTTTCACGAAGATGAAGCGAGAATT
>CAZIDB010000090.1:0-17697 GCA_964537965.1 uncultured Melioribacter sp.
CATTTTCTGCTTTCAAACTTTACTGTGATTGAAGAGTTCTCCGGAATAGTTACGTAATCCCTGTATCCTATGCTTCCGTTTAATTCTGCAGTTAGTAAAACTGATTTACCGACAGGTTCCGGTATGCTTAATGCAAATCTTCCTTTTGAGTCAGTAATTGATTCAGTAAGTCCGTTTTCAAAATCTATATTTACTTCAGGCAGCGGGTTGCCGTTTTTATCAAGTACAATACCTCTTACTAAAGTAGAATCACTTTTCTTTTCAAGTTCGAGATAGATTAGTTTATTATCAGGTATAATCAGAGAGGAATTATTTTTAAGCCTGTATCCTTCCACACCCGGAATTATATTAATTTCCTTCCCGATAAAATTAGAACTTATTCCGGCAAAAATTACTTCTCCGTTTTCATCAATTTCCTTTTTAACTCTTTGTTCGCCAAAATCGGCAATCAGGTTACCTTCTTTAATTATTTTACTTTTATCTCCGTCTTTAAATAATCTGACTGTAAGAATGAAAGAAGATTCCGGATTAGCAAAGTAGAATCCGCCGGCAATAACAAGGCAAAACACAACGATAGGTCCTGATAATTCAAGTTTGCCATAAGCAACATTTCCGGAGTATTTAGCATAAGAACGAAGAGCTCCAAATAAAAATGCTGCCGTACCAAGTGCAACGGGAATAAGCAATATGAAATAAAAAGATTTTGTTAATCCGAATGCGTTAAGTGTATCTGCAAAAACAATAACTAACAAAGCAGTAACAAGGCAAAGAACAAAAGCTCCCGCGCTTATTATTACCCATTTGAATTTTGAAATATTTCCGGATGAGTCTGCGTTAGCTGTCATTTAGTAAATCAACTTTCCTTTTTAAGCACTACAAGTGTCCAGTCATCAGATTGTTCATTACCGGCTACAAAATTCTGAACTTCGTTAATTATATTTTTGCTTAATGCTTCTGAGTTTATCTGCAGGTTATTTAGAATGCTGTCTACAAATTTATCTTCGCTGTAAAATTCTTCTTCGATGTTTACTGCCTCAGGAATACCGTCTGAATACAGTACAATTATTTCGCCGTCATTTATTTTAATTGTTTCTTTTTCATATTTAACAGAACTGAACATTCCGAGAGGTAAACCGCCTTTATTTAGATTGTAAATGTTTTTTCCGTCGTTAATGTAATAGCCGGGGTTATGACCAGCATTTACATAGCTGAATAGTTTTTCTTCCACCGAAAGTTTTCCGATAAAGAATGTAATGTAAATATTTGGAGAAGTTTCCCTGTAAATAATTTCGTTCAGCTTAGATGTCATTTCCTGTATATCAATTTTGGTTTCAATAAGTGCATGAATCCATGCCTGGATTATTGAGACAAGCAAAGCGGCAGCAACTCCTTTACCTGCAACGTCTGCCACAATACAAATTAAATTACCATCGCTGTCATCAATAAAATCAAAATAATCCCCGCTAACATATTTGCTTGGAATATTAATCCCCGAAATGCTGTAACCGGGAAGAATCGGATTCTCTTTCGGTAGTAGCTTCCTTTGAATTTCCGAGGCGATCTGCATTTCATTTTCAAAAATCTGCTGCATTAAGATTTTCTGGTGCAGCTTTACATTTTCAAAAGCGATTGAGGCATGCGAAGATAATGCTTTAAGAAAATCCTCATCGTCACCTGTAAATTTGTTAAACTTGTTGTTAAGCAGTTGAAACACGCCGATTATTTTATTGTTGTTATTCATAAGCGGCATGCACAACATCGATTTTGTTTTAAACCCGGTTATCTTATCAATCTCATCGTTAAAGTCTTGCAATTCGTCTACGTCTTCAACGTTAACAGTTTGCCCGGTAAGAGCTACTTTTCCGGCAATTCCTTTTCCAAACGGTAATCTTATTTCAATCTTTGATTCACCATGAAGAACCTCGGACCAGATTTCCTTTTTAGCATCATTAACAATATAAATGGTACCTCTGCGGGCATTGCATGAATTAACGGCAATATCCAATATGATTCTTAATAATTCTCTTAAATCTAATGTTGAATTGAGGATTTGACTTGCCTGGATGAGGTTACGGAGCTTTACTAATTCCTTGGTATTTTCATTTCGCATAGATTGCTCTTCTAATGGTTTTCAAACCGTTATTTTGAAAGCCATTTCCTTGTAGCTCACCCTCTGTTATATCTTAGATAATTTTTGTGTAAAACGCAATAAGTGTTAAATTGATTAAAAATATTTCTACCCTAAGGACTTTTTTCTTTTTATACTTTGTTTTGGAAAAAGTCTTTATTTATTTTTGAACAAAGTAAAGGTAATACATCAAATGAAAATTAAACTGGTTTTGTTTCTCATTCTTTTACCTGTCTTGTCTTTTACTCAGCAGGAGGAGATGGGTTGGGATGCTAAGTTTGCAATTGGAATTGGTTACACACCGGGATGGTTTATTCCGGATTATAATATTATAAATGACCAGGTTAAAGCTCTTGGAGTTGATGAATTTTCCTCAGCCGGATTTTTTGCAACCGGATACTCGGGTTATGTTTCCGTAGCAGTCGTAAAAAATATCAGGATCGGGGGAATGCATTTGAATGGCTCAACTTCAAATAAAGGTTATAAAAATGGTTTTAACAAAGAAGCAGTTTATTCAGCTTCACTAAGCGGACTTACAATTGAATATTCCTTACCATTTATTAAACAGGTTGCAGTATCAGTTGGTACAATTATAGGTGCAGGGAATGCAACACTTGAATTGTATCAGAACAAAGGTGAATTCCAATGGAACGGTATCTGGAATGAATTGGATGGAACGAAGGATAACACCACTAATATCAGTCGTAAATTATCCAATACTTTTTTTACTATCAGTCCGACGTTGAATGTTGATATTCCGTTTTACAGGTTCTTTGCATTCAGAATCGGTGGTGGCTATATGTTTGCATTGGGCAAAAACTGGGAAGTTGATAATGGTGTTATATTAAACGATATCCCTTCGGGCTTATCAAGCAATTCTTTGTTTTTACAGGTTGGAATTTACGTAGGTTATTTTAATTACTAATCGCTTATAAAATATTCGGAAGTATAAATGAAAAATATTCTTGTAACAGGCGGCGCCGGATTCATCGGCAGCAACTACATCAATTTTATTTTAAATGAAAGAGAAGATTACAGAATAATAAACCTGGATAAGCTTACTTATGCAGGTAACCTTGAGAATCTAAAAGACTCAGAGAACAAGCCCAACTACATATTTGAAAAAGGAGACATAACAAATTCTGAATTTGTTAATTACGTCTTCAGGAAGTATGAAATTAAATATGTAATTAATTTTGCCGCCGAGTCGCACGTTGACAGAAGTATTCTTGGCAGTGAAATATTTTTCAGAACGAATGTAATTGGTACAAATGTTTTGCTTGAGGCAGCCCGCCGTTACAACGTTGACAAATTTCTTCAGGTATCTACAGATGAAGTTTACGGCAGTCTTGGTCCAACCGGGTTATTTACCGAATCTACTCCGGTTGCACCGAACAGTCCCTATTCATCAAGCAAGACGAGCGCTGATTTAATGGTGTTATCATTTTACCACACATTTGGATTGCCAGTAGTAATTACAAGATGCTCAAATAATTATGGCCCGCTTCAGTTTCCAGAGAAATTAATTCCTTTAATGATTATAAATTGTCTTAACAATAAAAAGCTTCCGGTTTATGGTGATGGTTTAAATGTACGCGACTGGATTTACGTTATCGATCATAACAAAGCAATTAACCTTGTATTTGAAAAGGGAAGAGTAGGTGAAGTTTATAACATCGGGGCAAGCCAGGAAATGAAAAACATTGATATTGTCAAACTCATTCTTAAACATCTTGGCAAAGGCGAAGAATTAATTGAATATGTAAAAGATCGTCCCGGCCACGACAGGCGTTATGCAATTGATTCGTCAAAGATTCAGAATGAACTTGGTTGGAAACCGTCATTCAGATTTGAAGAAGCTATTGGAAAAACAATTGACTGGTACCTGGATAATAAAAACTGGTGGCAACGTATTATTTCAGGTGAATATCAGAAATATTATGAAACATTATACGGAAACAGGCTTTAAAACAAGCCGGCTCATTGCTGAACCGGCTTACATTTCGAAATACCTTTCGGAGTAGGTATTTCTTATGCGGGGGTAATTTGTTTGTTAACGACTAAAGTAACTCACTTTAATCTAATCGGCTCTTTTGCAAGGAGAATCAATAAAGAAGATTTGAATCGATAAAATGACTTTACTACTTATGTTCTGTTCTTTTATTATCGGAATATTTAATAAAATATTTCAACTCTCTGAAGAAAATCTCCTTTCATAGTTAAGGTGAATCTTCCTTGCTGAGTTTAGAAATTGTAATCCAAACCTATTTCAAATGCGATTCCAAAGGAAATCTCTGCATCTCAATATTGTTTGCCAATAAAAATGCTTTTTCATCTTGTATTTTTATAACGAATTTATAATGATTGATGGTTCCAAGGGCATCAATATTGCCACTAAAACAAACCTCTGGTGTGTCTGTATTATTTAACAGTGTGGCACACAATTCGGCAAAACGGAATTGAAACGTCTTTTGAAAAAAGTTGGATAAGGAGTGCAGTAATGTTCTTGGAGGTGAAGGTAAAAAAAAACCTCTGCAATTATTTTGCAGAGGTTAGATGTGGGGGCTAATGGATTCGAACCAATGACCCTCTGCTTGTAAGGCAGATGCTCTAAACCAACTGAGCTAAGCCCCCAATTTTCACAAATTTTCAGGGGATTTTAATTTTCAAAATGAACAAAATTTGCGGAGAAAATATCGGAATTATTCTGCTTTTATCCAAGTACAATCTTAAAAATTTTGAGCGGGTGACGGGGTTCGAACCCGCGACCCTTAGCTTGGGAAGCTAATGCTCTACCAACTGAGCTACACCCGCAACTTTTCCTGTTGTAAAATAACTATCCAAAGTTGTTTATTCAAGCAGGTTATCCAAATTATTTCAGAAGAAGCAATTTATTACACTGCCGGTAATTTCCTATTTCCAGTTTATAAAAGTACATACCGGAAGGTAAATTGCTACCATCAAATTCAATATTATATTCTCCGGGCTGCTTTTTTTCATTTACAAGGATTCCTATTTCTTTACCAAGCATATCATAAATTGAAAGCTTTACTGCAGATTCATTAACCTCATTTCCAACTGTAAATTTAATTGTAGTATTTGGGTTGAATGGATTAGGATAATTCTGATAAAGCCTGTTTTCCAATTTGTGTGATATTTCGTTTTCAACATCTGTTGTTTTTAAAATGAACTCAGCATAATTATAATTAAATCCACCAAAGAAAAATAATATCTGCAACGAATGCTCACCGGAAGGAATATAAACATTTTCAACTTTTACATCCTGCCAGTTCTGATATCCACCTGTAACAGGAACATCAACAAAATCTGCAAGATTAAAATTATCCAACTTAAGCAGTATCTTTCCGCCTGATGAACTTCCGGCAATTCGTAAGTTGATATCAAATATTCCGCTTGATTCAACTTTAACAGTATATCTTAACCAATCACCTGTTTCTATCCACCCAACATTATAAGGATAGCTGAAGATATCATCACAGTTTTCAATGTCAACACCGTCGTTTCTGTATTCATATCCGCTGTTGTAAACTGTACCGCTTGAACCGCTTGTATTTGAATAATCTTTGTCTTGATAAGCATAGCCAACTTTACCCATATCATAATTTACTGCATATACAAAACCCGGAATTTTATTTTCAATGTAAGGTTTGGTATTGTCGTTTCCGGGTGCGCGTAATAATGCATCTATAACATCCTGGTGAAAAGTACATTTATCAATTGCAAGGTTTCTTGCCTGTGTTATCAATGCGTTATAAGCTACATCAACCGTGGGTTTGGATGCATTACCTTTCCAATAGTTAATCAGGTTTTGAAAACCGGGCATTAAAGGTGCTGAAAGCGGGCATGAAGTTGATGCAATTTTTTTATGCGGCCACCAGGCCCAGCCAATATTATTTTCATTAAACAATTCAACACAAGTAGTAAACCACGAATTTGAATTCTCTCCTGTTTCACCGCACCACAATGGAACGTTATAAGTATTCCTTATATCAATTAGGTACTGGATTGAACTTTGATTCGGAGTATTCCAATACTTATGAAAACTATAAGCCATATTATCATCCCAGGGTGGCGTTAAACCCGTGAAAGTAGTTGCATACCAGTTGCCTTCAATAAAGATGATATGGTTTTTATCAACCGTTCTAATGGCATTTGTTATTTGAATGAAGAGATTTCTTAACGGTGTATTATTAGTTCCAAGATCGTAAGCTGTTTCATTTATTAAATCATAACCACCAATCCATTCTTCGTTTGCATAACGTTCGGCAAGTTTCTTCCATAGATCAACCGTTCTTGTTTGATTTGCCGGTTCTGTCCACAATCTTGCTTCACCGTCACTGTCACTTATATTATCTTTATTCTGTGCTCCGGGTGCGCAGTGAAGATCAAGTATCAGATAAATACTATTCTGTTTACACCAGCTTAATAAACTATCAATTTGTTTAAAGCCTTCTTCAAGATAAACTCCCGGCTGATCTTTTGGAGTAAGTTTATTATAGTGCATTGGTAATCTTACAGAGTTAAATCCCCACTCAGCAATTTTATCAATATCTTTTTTGTTAACATAATTACTTTCGTATTCTTTATAGTACGCATTTGTTTTGTCCGTACCGATGAGCGCTTCTATTTTATTTCTTATTGCTGTTGGTGAATTAGCAAATTCGGAAGTGTGTAACATGTAACCTTCGGGAACAAGCCAGCCACCAAGACCAATTCCTTGTAGCAATACATTCTGACCAGCTCCATTTACAATGTTTTTGCCGGATGCTTTCAGAAATCCCTGGCAGTAAGAGTTTATTGAAAATGAAATAGTTAAATAAATAAAAAGTATAAGTGAAGAAAGAATTCTGAAACGTAAGAGAAAATTTGACATAGTAAACCCGGAAAAATTTTTAACAAGTTCTTTTCTTCTTCAATAATTGTTCCTCTTGATAGAATGTAATTTTGAGGAAAACAACAAATAATTTTGTGAAGAAGAATTATAAAGTTATCAATTTAATAAGCGGGGAATTATTATTTGAATAAGAATTTCAGAATGATTGCCTTCAGGAATCTTATCAACTCCTGAAGGCTATATTGAGTTTAAAGTTTTATAAATTCAACGCGGCGGTTATTTGCTTTACCTTCCGGAGAAGTATTCTTATCAATCGGTTCGGCTTCACCTTTTCCGTCGGTTTCCATCCTACCTTCATCAATTCCAAACTCTTTACTTAATGCAGTCTTTACAGAAGCAGCTCTTCGTTTGGAAAGATCAAGATTTGCAGCATCAGTACCATCACTGTCTGTATGACCTACAATCTTAACCTTAACATCAGCATTTTCAGTTAGTACCTTTGAGATTTCTTTAAGTGTGCCGTATGATTCAGGTTTTATTTTATCGGAGTTAACATCAAAGAGAATTCCGTGTGTAACTAATTTACCCTCAGTAAGAAATTTACTGCGCATATCTGCACCGGCTTCTGCGATGCGTATATTTGATATAAGCGGTTCACTTCCTTCCGGGGGCCATAAACGAATTTGATTTAGTTGTAATGCCGGATCAATTGCTTTTGGAAGATCAAATACTTTATCGCCATGAATATAAATTCTGATACGTGATTTTTGAATCCAGATAGAAACGTGATTTACTTCTTTTGATTTTAGCAAACCTATCTCTTTTGAATAATCACCGCTAATATCGTAACCACCACTAGAATAACCTGAAATTGTGTGTATACCATTAGGAGTATATAAATTAAGTACTACACCACCTTTACCCGGGACGTAGCTTGTCGGATATATTTCATTCTCCGAATATTCTAAAACAGTAAAGTCTATTCCAGAACTTTGCTGTTCCTCGCCATTATCATCAGGAATGATATCGAATTCTATTGTACAGTTTGCAGGAAGATTAACGCCCTTCTCTAACCAAAATAAACCGTATTCTCTCATCTTAAACCAGTTACCCGGAGCAATGTTTGTGGTCATAATTTCACCGGCTTTGTTTGTATTCCATAATGCAGGGAAATCTCCTATAACGTCCTGGGTAAAATCTTCGTAGAAGATAACTTTATCACCGGGAATAAAATCATATTTGGAGAAGGATTTTAATTCCTGTTTCTTTGGCTTTACTTCCTGTTGTTCAACTTCAGTTGTTTCGGTTGACTCATCTGTTTTTACATCTTCCTGGTTTTTATTTTCATCTTCTTTTTTGTTTTCATTTTCTTTTGTCGCTTCATCTTCAACTTTATCCAGTCCTTTATCAATAGCTTCATCAGTTTTTTGATCGACACGCTCCTGTACTTTATCCTTGATTCTATCAAGAAGATCCTGTGCGTTTATGTTTGAATAAAAGAATAAAAAAGCGATCCCGGAAAACACTAAAAGGTATTTTTTCATAACAACCCTCGTAAATTTTACAAATCTTTTGATGGAAATTAGCAATAAAAAATCCCATCTCAAAAAGAAAATTAAGATGGGATAAAAAGGAATTTTATAATCTTTTAATCGCCGTCTACAGTACGGTTTGCATTGAAACTTCCGCTTATTGTTAACTCAGCATCTGTAGCTACATTGTATACTTTTCCGGTAAATGAACCTTTGACCTGGCTCCCAACTGAACCATAAGATGATATTGTTATTGAACCTGATCCGGTTTTTGAATAGTATGTTTTAATTGAAGTGCCGGTTCCGGAAGAAACAATTAATCCTGCACTGGGATCACTCTGATCATTTCCAATTTCAAAATTGAAAGTGCCTGTTTGTTGACCGGGAGTAAAGAACCATACATTTATATTGTCTGAGCAAGCAAGAAATCCTCCGGTTTTCTGACTGCCGGTAGAATATGTTACAAATGCAGTAGTAATTGACGAACCAGGAGTTACCTGCTTATTTGAAAAACCATCTCCGTTAAGTGTTATTGAATATGTTCCGCCGGTTGTGTCGGTTCCGGTAGGGTTGCTATCATCCTTTTTACAGCCGGCAATAAAAACAGAAAATATAAAAACAAGAGAAAGAATACGGAAAGATATTTTCATTTGGTCACCTCTAATTAGTTTAATTATTTGTCCGTGTGCAAGATAATATAAAATTCCTCAAATAAAAATTCTTACTCCAGGAATTTTTATTGATTTGTTCGCTGGTGTGATTTTGCTAAATTTAGTGTGAGTGTGATAATTAATATTCATCATTTAAACCATACGTTTATGAAAAAAAATTATAAGAAAATTCTTTTTACCGCTGTTGGAGCAATTCTCCTTATCTTTTTGGTGTACAACAAATTAATTAAATCTTCCCAACCCGGTGCTGCCCAAACAGGCGCCGGTAAAAAACAGGCTGCAATAGTTTCTGTTGTTGTTGTAAATCCAACTTCAATTGAAGAAAAAATATTTACGACCGGTACAATAATGGCAAATGAAGAGGTGGATCTTGCAAGTGAAGTCTCGGGTAAAGTAATAAAAATATCTTTTAACGAAGGCTCAAAAGTTAAGAGGGGAGACTTGCTTGTTAAAATAAATGATTCAGAACTGCAGGCACTTCTGCTTAAAACCACTTATAGTAAAAAACTTGCAGAGGAAAAAGAATTCAGGCAGAAAAAAATGCTTGAGAAAGAAGCAATAAGCAAAGAAGAATACGACGTTGCTTTAAGTGAACTGAATAAACTTGATGCTGAGATTCAACAGATAAAAGCGCAAATTGAAAAGACTGAAATCAGGGCTCCCTTTGACGGTGTTATCGGGCTTAGAACTGTAAGTGAAGGAAGTTATATTAATCCTTCCACTACTGTTGCAACGCTTCAGAATATCAATCCTTTAAAAATAGATTTCTCTGTTCCTGAAAAATATTCTAACCGGGTTAAAACCGGAAACCAAATAAGCTTTACAATACAGGGACTGAATAAAACATTCATCGGGAAGGTATATGCTATTGAACCTAAGATTGATCCTAATACACGAACGTTAAAAATGCGGGCGGTAAGCAAGAATGATAACCTTGAATTATTCCCGGGTTCATTTGCATTGGTTGAACTTGTACTTAGAAAAATTGATAATGCTATTGTTATTCCGACCGAAGCTTTAACAAGCGACATTAAAGGACAAAAAGTTTATGTAGTTAACAACCGCAAAGCTTTTGAAAGACAGGTTGTAACAGGTATTAGACAGGACAGGAGTATTCAGATTGTTAACGGAATAAATGCAGGCGATACAATTGTTACAAAAGGAATTCTAAATGTAAAACAAGGCGGCGCTGTTAAAATAACTGAACTAAAATAATGTCTGCCTGTAATTTTTATCATTCAAATATCCTGATCTTTAGATAAAAGAGAATCAAACATGAGTTTATCATCAATTAGTATAAGGCGCCCGGTTTTAACAATCGTAATGTCAATTGTTATCCTTCTGTTTGGTGGAATTGGTTATACATATCTTGGAGTAAGAGAATTCCCAAGTATTGATCCGCCGATTATTACTGTATCAACAACCTATGCCGGTGCAAATGCTGACATCATTGAATCCCAGATAACTGAGCCGCTTGAAGAATCTATAAATGGAATTGCAGGAATCAGATCATTAACATCCGTAAGCAGGGAAGGCAGAAGTAGTATTACGGTTGAATTTAATCTTGGGCTTGATCTTGAAGCAGCAGCGAATGATGTAAGGGATAAAGTATCACGCGCAATGAGAAATTTACCGACTGATGTTGATCCGCCGATTGTAACTAAAGCCGAAGCCGATGCTTCACCAATAGTTTTTCTGAATGTAAAAAGTAATTCCCGTAATCTGATGGACCTATCCAGAATCGCAAATGATATTTTCAAAGAACGGCTGCAGATAATTCCGGGAGTTAGCCAGGTAAACATCTGGGGAGAAAAGAAATACTCGATGAGGTTAAGGCTCGATCCGGCAAAACTTTCTGCATATGAACTAACACCAATAGATATAAGTGATGCGCTAGACAGGGAAAATATTGAGTTGCCTTCAGGAAGAATTGAGGGAATGCAGACAGAACTAACCGTTAGAGCTTTGGGGCGCTTAGAAACCACAGAGGATTTCAATGATCTTATTATTAAAGAAAGTAATAAAGGAATTGTTCGTTTAAGAGATGTTGGATTTGCAGAACTTGGTCCTGAAAATGAAAGAAGTATATTAAAGAGAGATGGTATTCCAATGGTTGGTGTTGTAATTGTACCTCAACCTGGTTCCAACCATATTGAAATTGTAGACCAGTTCTACCGGGAACTTGAAAATATTAAAAAAGATTTGCCTCCGGATATTGAATTGGGAATTGGGTTTGATATTACAAGATTTATCCGCAGGTCTATTACCGAGGTTGAAGAAACGATATTCATTGCTTTCGGTCTGGTTATTCTTATCATCTTTGCATTTCTAAGAGACTGGCGGACAACTTTAATCCCGATACTTGCAATTCCTATTTCTCTTATAGGAACATTTTTTATAATGTATGCGGCAGATTTCACCATAAATGTTTTAACTCTGCTTGGAATTGTGCTGGCGATAGGCATAGTGGTGGATGATGCAATTGTTGTTCTTGAAAACATTTATACTAAAATTGAAAAAGGAATACCTCCGCTTGAAGCTGGTATGAAGGGTTCCGGTGAAATTTTCTTCGCAATTATTTCTACTACTATAACATTAGCCGCAGTATTTCTGCCGATAATTTTCCTTTCAGGATTAACCGGAAGACTATTCCGCGAGTTTGGAATTGTTATCGCCGGCTCGGTCCTTATTTCCGCTTTTGTTGCTCTTACATTAACACCAATGCTAAGCACAAAATTATTAAAGCACCGCACCAAACATAGCTGGATATACGAAAAGACAGAACCGTTTTTTGTTTCGATGATTGACTGGTATAAAACTACTCTCGATAAATTCATGAAAAGGCGCGTACTGGCATTTGTTATTATGGTTGCCACTTTTGTTGCTATATACTTGTTCGGCGGAGCGCTGCAATCTGAACTTGCACCAATAGAAGACAGAAGCGGAATACAGCTTTCTGCTACTGCACCGGAAGGAACTTCATACGATGCGATGATTGCATTTATGGATAAACTTTCTGAAATAGTGAAAGATACTGTTTCTCAAAGTGAAGCTATAATTTCTGTAACCGGAGGAGGTGGTGGAGGAGGAACGGCTAATTCCGGTTTTATAAGAATGACTCTGAAAGATCCCGAACAAAGAAATAAATCCCAGCAACTTATTTTTCTTGAATTATCTGATCTTGTAAAAAAATTACCGGATGCAAAAATTGTTGTTAGTCAGGATCAATCCATCAGTTCATCCAGGGGAGGTTTACCTGTTCAATATGTTATTGAAGCCCCAAATTTTGAAAAGCTTAGAAATGTACTTCCTAAATTTTTACAGGAAGCTTCTGCCGATCCGACATTCAGTATTGTAGATGTTAATCTGAAATTTAACAAACCTGAAATTGTTATTAGTATGAACAGGGATAAAGCAAGAGACCTTGGCATTTCTGCAAGGGATATTGCTACAACTCTGCAGCTTGCTCTAAGTGGACAAAGGATTGGCTATTACATAATGAACGGTAAGCAATACCAGGTTATTGGTCAGTTAATAAGGGAAAAGCGAAGCGCACCTATTGATCTTAAATCACTTTTCGTCAGGAATAACAAAGGTCAGCTTATTCAGTTGGATAATGTTGTTACGTTAAGTGAACAGGTTAATCCGCCACAGCTTTACAGGTATAACAGGTATATATCTGCAACTGTTTCTGCTAACCTTGCTCCCGGTAATACAATTGGAGACGGTATTGATGCGATGAACAGAATAGCCGGTAAAGTTCTTGATGAAACATTTTCAACTGCTCTCAGCGGACCATCCAAAGATTTTGCCGAAAGTTCTTCAAGCCTTATGTATATTTTCCTTCTGGCGCTTGTACTAATTTATCTTGTACTTGCTGCGCAGTTTGAAAGTTTTCGTGATCCTTTTATAATTATGTTCACAGTTCCGCTTGCTTTGGCGGGCGCTGTATTTTCATTGTGGTACTTCAATCAAACGCTTAATATTTTTTCTCAGATCGGAATGATAATGCTTATTGGTCTTGTTACAAAAAACGGAATCCTTATTGTAGAGTTTTCTAACCAGAGAAGAGCACAGGGACTTTCAATTGAAGAAGCTGTTAAAGATGCGGCAGCGGCAAGGTTCAGACCTATTTTAATGACAAGCCTTTCAACTATTTTAGGCGCATTACCAATTGCTCTGGCATTAGGTGCGGGTTCTGAAAGCAGAGTTTCTATGGGTATTGCTGTTATTGGAGGACTTATATTCTCAACATTCCTTACTTTATTTGTTGTACCGGCAATCTATACATATTTTACAAGTAAAAAGGAAATAACTGTTAGTAATGTAAATGCAGATACTGAATAAGATGTTATTATGAGAAAATTTATATTGAAACAACCTGAGCTTTTAATTGGAGAATGGATTTTTCTTTTGCCTGTTTCTTAAATCATTTTAGGTTTTTAATGATGATAAAAAAAATAAGTTTATTTTTGTTAACCGCTTCGGTTTTGTTTTGCCAGGAAAAATTAACTCTTGATAAAGCAATTGAATTAGGCCTGCAAAATAATTACTCAATCCGTATTGCCAAAAACGAAGCAGCAGTTGAATCAAATAATTTTACTTTGGGGAACGCAGGTTTTCTTCCAAAGCTTGATGTTACTGCTACAATAAGCAAAACAAAAGCAAACACAAAGCAGGAATATTCGGACGGAAGAAGCGTTAACCGCTCTAATGCAGAAACAGATTCTAAAAATGCAGGCATAGCTCTTAACTGGACCTTGTTTGATGGTTTCAACATGTTTGTTTCCTATAGTAAGCTAAAGCAGTTTAAAGAAGCAGGGGAGATAAATGCAAAGAGAGAGATTGAAGATAATGTTGCTCTGATAATTCAGAATTACTACAACATTGTTAGTTTGCAGGAAGGTATTAAAGCTCAAAAGGATGCGATCGAAATATCTGAAGAAAGAGTTAAAATTGCAGACGATAAACTTAAACTCGGTTCAGCCTCAAGACTTGAACTTCTGCAGGCTAAAGTTGATTTGAATGCCGATAGCTCAAATCTGTTAAAACAGCAAATCAATCTATCCAATGCGAAAGTTAATCTTAATGAACTGCTTGGAAGAAATACAAACATAGATTTTTTAATCCAGGATTCAATATCCAACAGCAGCAATTTTTCTTATGATGAGTTGAAAGAACAGATACTTGCAAAAAATAATGAGCTAAGAGTTGCAGAAAAGAATATGGAAATTGCCAGGCTAAACCTTAGCGGAATTAGATCCCAGATTTATCCCCAGCTTGGAGCATATGTTAATTATAATTTTAGCAGACTGGATTACCAGGCCGGTCTTTACAAGTTGAACCAGAACCAGGGATTTAGTTATGGTATAAGTCTTTCTTTAAATCTTTTCAACGGATTGAATACAGACAGGCAAATTGAAAATGCACATATCGATATCATGAACAGTGAACTTGAATATAATTCAACAAAAAATGCGGTTGAAGCTGACTTTGAGCATGAATACCTGAATTATAAAAATGGATTAACATTAGTAAAGCTTGAGGAAGAGAATCTTGAAGTTGCGAAACAAAATGCGGAGATAGCAATGGAGCGTTTCCGTAATGGTTCATACTCTCCGCTTGAATTACGCGAAGCACAGAAAGCCTTACTGGATTCCAAAACAAGATTAGTTTCAGCACAGTACTCTGCTAAGTTTGCGGAAGTAGAATTATACAGACTGAGCGGACAGATAATAAAGTAGATTGATTCGGAGTTTATAGTATTACTGAGTTGTCAATTTTATTTTACCAATAACATTTTTTTTACCACATTAAATGTTGAATTATTGCTTTGATCCAACGATTCTGTTTTTATCGAATAGAAATATATTCCTGTCGCTAAGTCATTTGCATCGAAATCTACTTCATTAAAACCCGCCCTCATCGTTGTGTTTAATAATTCCCGGATTTCTTCACCCAATAAATTGTGAATTGCTACTCTTACTTTGCAATCAACAGGTAGATCAAATTTAATTTTAGTTGTTGGATTAAAAGGGTTAGGATAGTTTTGATAAAAGGTAAAATCTTTTGGAATACTTTTATAAAATACTTTTATTTCTTTTGAATAGCTAAATGTACCGTCGTTATCAATTTGCTTTAACCTGTATTCTAAATTGACTGGAGAAGTCGTTTGAGTATAAATAAGATTATCGGTAAAGGTATAATTCTTTGGAGAATTACTATTCCCATTTCCCTGAACAAAACCTATTTCCTCCCATCCTTCGGCTCCGCTCAAGATAGCATGACTATTCTCACCGAGTGCTTGCCTATAAGATAGGCTGGAAGTCCAGGTACGTTCTATTTCAAATCCGTAGTTATCTACTTCTGTTGCAGTTTGCCAATTAAGAATGACAGTGTTCAATTTAATTTTATAATCAAAGGAATTGAGTTCGATGGGAAGTGGATTTTCACTTGAATTGGAACCGATATAAAATTGTCCTCCAATTCCTCCGGTAATATTATCTCTTTGAAGTACATAAAAATCAGTCCCATCAGAAGTAATTAAAGAAGTAATATGTGATAAACCGATTTGATTAAAAGCTATCCCATCATCAGAATGTATCAATGCAAGTTTTGAATAATCATTTACATTTGATATTCCGCTTGCATAAATCTTTAGGTTGTAAGTCCCATTGTTAATTGTTGTAAAAGATAAAATCCAGTACATATTAGATCTGCGATCGATTGTTATTCCGATTCCTTCGTCGACAATAGATGGAGTTAAATCTGAACCATCCGAAGCATCGATATGATTTATTTTAATTTTGCCAGCCTGATCCGGAGCAGTTGTAAATGAAATTATAACAGGGCGATAATAGACAGATGAACCAACAGGAAAATTATAATCCGCTATTGTTGTATTAATCCACCTTTCAATATTTCCAACAACTGAACCCGATGTTCTTGATAAATTTCCGCAATTGCTTCCACTTGTTCCGAGTGTAAGAACATTCGATCCGGTATATATATTCCCTTTAATAAAAGTAATGTTGTTAGAAACGTTCAGGTCATTTCCCAATTGCAATTCACCCGAGGATTTGTTTACAGAAATCCCAGGTAGAACTGATCCATTAGTGTTTATTATTTTTTGAGTTCCGGTACTATTAAAACAAAAACTACCATTCCCGTTAACAGTAACATCACCATTTAAATACAAATCTTCTTTCAAATAAATTGTTGTTGCTTCACCCAGATATAGTGACGATAAATTGTTTATGAAAAGAGATTGACCAAAACAACAAGAAGAAATTGCAATCAAAAAATAAGTGTGTTTTAATTTCATATAGATTTCTCTATTAAAGTCATTATACAGATATCCTTTTAAGGATTACATGGTTGTTCATCAATCTGTGAATCGCAATCTTGATCTAGATTGTCATTACATATTTCAGTAGCTCCAGGATTGAAATTTGAATTATTATCATTGCAATCACCACCAACAACCGCATATCCCAATGGCATAATACAACTCACTAAAGTTTGAGTTGTAATACCATAACCGTCATGATCATTATCTAAATAATAAGTATGTAGACTTCCGGTTGGGCAGGCAAATTCTATTTGGACATCATCATAGCTTGTGTTATTGCAATTATTTGTTATAGTCCATCGTAAGACATAGGTAACTCCCTGAGTCCCGGAAAAAACAGCATCAGCTTTAGTTTTATCATCCCAATAACCTTCATACCCTTCTGTACAAGATACTATTGACCATATTCCGAATTCCGATGTTGCCGGGCTATTTCCTTGCAAGGTTGTATACTCTATATTATTAATTATCTGGTCTGAACCAGCAGTAGCTGTAGTAGGAGTTATACATCCAGAACTAATTTCCAACCATGAATTTCCATCGTATATATTTATTTTTTTTGTTGTAGTATTAAAGATAAATAATCCTTCGGCTGGAGAAGAAATATCATTTCTTTGAGAATTTGTAAGTCGAGGGATTAATATCCCTTTATTAGTTGAACTGATATCCAAGGCAGCGCTGTTATCCGGTGTTTCAGTTCCAATTCCTATTTGTGCAATAAGAGCTTTCTGGAAAAATGATAGGAGTAATAGCAAGGTACAGTTGAAAAATATTTTCATTAATTCCTCCGCCAAAAAATATAAAAATTGAAATGACACACGTCTTTAATTATTTAGAAGATCATTTTATCAAAACAAGTTTTAATGATTTTATAAACGAAACATTTTTTTCTATTAAAGATGCTTTAACCTGACATAAATAAATTCCGCTCGAAGCCTGATAATTATTGTTATCCTTTCCATCCCAAACGACATTGTGATAACCAGAAGAATGATTATTGAACGAAAAAGATTTTACTGTTCTTCCCATAATATCATAAATAGTTAATTGAACATTTGAACAAACAGGTAATCCAAATTTTATGGTTGTACATGGATTAAAAGGATTCGGGTAGTTCTGATTAAGTTCAAAGCCTTTTGGAATCAGGTGAGCTATATTTC
>CAZIDB010000091.1:0-1427 GCA_964537965.1 uncultured Melioribacter sp.
AAAGATTCTAAAGATTATATGTTTTCTGTTTTCCCAAGTTCAAAAACACAGCTTAATAAATTGTTATCAAAAGGTGTAACATTAATGGTTTGCCCTGGATGCTTAAAGGCTGCTGGTAAAACTGAGAATGATTTAATGGATGGATTGAAGATAGCGGATAAGAATAAATTTTTAAATTTTACAAGTGGGAGAATACTTACAATTGATTATTAGGAATTATTAAAATATAAAACACGGTATAACAAGCGGTACAAGCTGTCTGCGCTTTCGCATTCGGCTTTTTACAAATTTTAATGTTGGTTATTCCGTTTCGGTAGTTTTGTTAAAGTACTTCTAAAAAAAGTTTTTTGATAATTACCGGCTTTGGTTTCTGCCTGCATACCTTCGGTATGTAAACCGGCAGGCAGGTTTCAGTGCTGCATTTTTGTTATAGGCAGCAGCTTAACCACCACACCGTTGGGTGGCAAGTTAAGAAAGACACGGTAACAATTAGGAGATACTTATGAAAGGTATAAATGAAGAAATAGAACTTGGAAGTGTTCAAGAGACTTTATTGCTTCCATTGTGGGGAAGAGCAATTGAAACACAAAAGAAAAAGCCTCTTCTCATAGATAAAAAAGCTGTCTCAATAATAAATTGTATTCCTTACGATTTTACCGAGATTTCAAAAAACATTAATAAAATAGTTCAGGCTTCGTGGATTGCGCGAAGTATATTCTTTGATAAAAAGATTAAAGCATTTATTGACCTATTCCCTGAAGCAACGATTGCCAATATTGGTTGTGGACTTGATACTACGTTCGACCGTGTTGACAATGGGAAAATACAATGGATAGATTTGGACTTACCCGATACGATTGACTTAAGAAAGAAATACATATCAGAATCAGACCGACGACATTTTATTCCCAAATCAGTTTTTGATCAAAGCTGGTATGACAGAATAGAGAAAAAAGATAAGGTCATGCTTTTGATAGCAGGAGTACTTTGTTACTTTAGTGAATCTGATGTAAAGAGGCTTTTTAATGATTTCCATACTTTTCTTCCGGGAGTAGAGGTTGTATTCGACTATTTTTCACCTATTGGAATGAAAGTTTCAAACAAAAAGGTTATTGAGGATGGCGGGATGGACAAATCAGCATATTTAAAATGGAGTATTGATAACATTCAAGAAATTGAAAAGTGGGACAGTAACATCAAAGTAATAAGCAATATGCCAATGTATAGAGAGTATAAAAAGAATTTTTCAATGCTGGTGAGAATTGGAATGAGTATTACTGACATACTGAAAATAGTTTCATTAGCTCATATTAGGATAAATTGACAAGACAAAAAAACACGAACGCCCAACACAACGTGCACCTGACGTGTAGGATTCTGCGGCATTTTCAGGCATTTTCCAAGCTTCGAGTTTTTCTGCTTCCAAG
>CAZIDB010000091.1:1527-7084 GCA_964537965.1 uncultured Melioribacter sp.
ATAGAAAATTACGACTGGAATAAACATCAGATTTCTTTTTCAGAAGAAACAAAGGAAGAATTAAAAAAGAAGGAACCACTACTACACTATTTGTTTGTAGTAATCGCAAATGATGAAAGAGTTTATTGGGGTATGTTTTTAGATGGTGCGGATTCATATGGTTGTTCCAATCCTGTAATATGCTTAATACCAAGAAATCCCTCTATCAGTAGCTTTATACCAAATGGTTTCATTATTAATAGAGCATATCCATCATATTCAGGCAATGAATCAGAAAAAGATATTCGGGAAGATATCAGAATATATAATGCGTTAAAAAATGCAAACAAACTTGTAAAGTAAAAACTCCCGGCACTTCAGAGGTTTCATCCTGAAAAGAAATGAGAGACGTTGAGCTCCACCGAAGGAGGAACGTTTTTAAAAAAGAACACACTTACTATTATTTATCCGGCGATTGATCACTGGCAACCAGAATAAAATTTTACTAAAGAGTGGGAAATGGCAGCCCGAAAAAGAGTAAGAACAAGATTAAGAGCAAGTTTACCAGCTAAGCCAAAGGCTTACATGTATGCCAGAGGCTTATAAACTTGGCTGGAGTAAGATTGTAATACTGAAAAGCTAACGCTTGTTTATTCAAACAATTCAACAATAAAACAGTTTAACAATTAAGCTAAGATTCTCCACACACTTGCAACTAAAAAGCAAATTATAAATCCCATTACTATTGGTAAAAATGTAGAGATTGTTGCCCACTTAACGCTGCCGGTTTCCTTATAAATTGTATAAATGGTTGTTGAACATGGATTATGCAGAAGACTGAACAGCATCAGGCAAATTCCTGTTAACATTGTCCATCCACCGGAATAAAGTAATTGTGCAGTTGCTAAATCTGAATCAGCCTCGAACATAACTCCTGCTCCTGCCCCAACCACTAATTTTGTTGAAAGAACGGTTAACATTAAAATTGTCGGAATGATAATTTCATTTGCCGGGATAGCAATAATATACGCAAGCAATATTGCTCCGTTTAACCCGATTAATAATCCAAACGGATTAGACCAGTTAATAAAATATTCGGCAAGACTAAGATTACCAATATGAACGTTTGCAACAAACCAGATTAAAAGTCCTGCCGGAAAGGCAAAGACTACAGCGCGCCACAACACCATCAAAGTCCTGTCAATTAATGAAGTATAGATTGTTTGCATAATTCTCGGCGGTCTGTATGGCGGCAGTTCAAGACTAAAAGAGGATGCTTCTCCTTTAAGTACTGTTCTTGATAATCCCCATGAAACAGCAAAGCTAAGTAATATTCCAAGCACAGCTATAAATACAACTGCGGCTGCGGATACGAATCCTGCAAGATATGCCGGGGCAGCGCCACCGATAAATATTGTTGCAATTAAAATCTGCGTCGGCCATCTACCGTTGCACAAGGCAAAGTTATTTGTAATAATTGCAATCAGTCTTTCGCGCGGGCTGTCTATAACTCTTGTTGCAATAATACCGGCAGCGTTGCAGCCAAAGCCCATGCTCATTGTTAAAGCCTGTTTACCATGTGCCCCAACTTTTCTATAGATGTTATCGAGGTTAAAAGCAACGCGCGGAAGGTAACCGAAATCTTCCAGCAAAGTAAACAGAGGGAAAAATATTGCCATTGGCGGAAGCATTACACTGATAACCCATGCCATTGCAAGGTAGCCTCCATCTATAAGCAAACCGCTTAGCCAAAGCGGAAATCCAATTGAAATGGAAAAGTTTTTTAATACCGGGTGAAGATAATCAACTAATACGCTGGCAATTAATTGCGACGGATAATTTGCACCGATGATTGTAATCCAGAAAACGAGTGAAAGCAAAATTAACATTATAGGAAGACCAAGAATTCTGCTTGTTACAATTTTGTCGAGTGTTCTGTCCCAATCTTTTGCGGGTGCTTCACCATCTTTAATAACTGCCACATCTGCAATGCGGGATGCATCGGCATAGATTGATTCCATTAATGCATCATGGAAATTATTTCCAAGCTTCCATCGTAAGTTATTTGCAGTGTCCAGTATTGTTTCTCTGTTATTCATATTGGTTGCTCATTTCGGTTTAAGCTTTTTCTTTTTTAATGATGAAATAAATGTTGCAAGATATTTCCTTACTAATAACCACAGGGATATAATTAAATACTTTCCCCGATCAATAATTCATTTGTTGTATTTAAGCTTTCGCTTGTTGCGTTTTCTTTTCTTTCAAGGTTGCCAAGGTCGCCGCTTTTTACTGCATCAATTATTTTCTGGTCGCCTTCAAGTAAACGCAATGCAACCCATCTTGCATTAGGCAGATTTGGGAATTGCTCTTTAATCTGACCTGTTAAAATCTTAACTGCATTTATTAATTCATTTGATCCGCTGCTTATTCTGTGAGGTTTGCAAATATATTTTCCTGAAGCTACTTCATTAATGTATTTAAGCAAATCGGTAATTCCTTTTCCCTGCCGTGCAGCAGCGGGTACAACAGGAATGCCGAGCTTACGGGATAATTCACGTTCATCAATTTTAATTTTATGCCTTGCCGCCTCATCAATTAAATTAAGACAAAGAACCGCCCTGTCCGTAATTTCAAGAACCTGCAAAACAAGATTAAGATTTCTTTCAAGCCTTGTTGCATCTGCTACAATAACCGTAACGTCAGGCTGACCAAACAAAATAAAATCCCGTGCAATCTCTTCATCTGTACTTGTGGATAGAAGAGAATACGTTCCCGGCAAATCTACAATCTTGAATTTTTTACTGGCATAAGAGAATGCTCCCTCTGCGCGTGTAACTGTTTTGCCCGGCCAGTTGCCTGTGTGCTGCTTTAATCCTGTTAATGAATTAAAAACTGTGCTCTTGCCTGTGTTAGGATTTCCGGCCAGTGCTACCACGTAATCGTATCCTTCATTATTTACACCCAGTCTTACAAGTTTGCTGTTTACATTAACGGGGCAAGTTTCGCATTGATTCAGATCCATAATGTTTTCTCAATTATATTTTTTAATAAAAATCTGTTCGGCGTTTTCCTTTCTTAAGGCTATTAAAGCGCCGCGTATATTGTATGCAACCGGATTGCCACCAAGACTTTTCAACTCGGCTTTTATTTTACTACCCGGCACAACACCAAAATCCATAAGTCGTCTTCGCTGCTGTCCTCTGCACGAATTAGCAATGCCGATCACCTCACCTTCTTCTCCTGTTTTAAGTGAAGCAAGAGTATCGGGTGAATCATAAATTTTTTCATCTGAATTAATTTCTCCGACAGTAATGTTGTTTGCGGCATTGCCAGTAAGAAAAATTTTCTTACCGCCTGCGCTTATTGTAAAAGCATTCCGGTCTTTCTTTAATATTCGGATTATCATTCCGGGGTATAGCTGATGTGCAGTTATCTCGTCATAAATTTCAGCCGGTTCATCTTCAATATGAATTATCTTTCCTGTTTCATCTTCACCAAGCTCACTAATAAGTTTTCCCTTGTTTATGTGTACTTTGCCGTCAGTATCGGGAATCGGATCGCCGTGCGGGTCGAATAAAGGGTTGCCCATTTTTGCGGCAAGTGCATCGGCTTCTTCTGGAGTAATATGATGTTCGGCTTTGTGAGCTTTTATATGCCACAAGGAAGAATCCATACTTGTTTTTTCAGCAAGATAATTTTCCCAAAGACGATGAACTCTTATAATCTGGCAGGCATAAGTATTTCCGTTTTCCGTAAGAAGAATTTTATCCTCTTCCTGTTTGATCAGTCCGAGTGATTTCATTTTCTTTAAAAGAGAATCTGATTTGGTTACCGGCACAGAAAGATATTCTGACAGAGATTCAGTTGAAAATTTTTTGTTAACCAATTCACTGTCGTACATATATTTTAACGCATCTTCAATAAGAATTCTTTCCCGTTCCTGTTTGCGTTTTTTCATGTTTTCGGCAACTCTACGTCTTGTAATAAATATTAAAGCAAGTAACATTGCTGCCATTGTAATAAAAATCATTTCCATAATTCTTTCCCGCTAACTTTTATGTTATAACCTCAACAAAAACATTTTGTGCAAGTCTTTCGCTTATGTTAAAGGAATTGGTTTTAATATTAATCTTTAAGGATTTATCAAATGCTCTCTTTTCATCAATTGAAATTATTTCATTCAGCCTGATTCCGATTTCGGCAATGTAGCTTAAAAACTTTTCATCAAAATCATTCACTCGGATTACTTTTCCTTTATCGCCTTTATTAAGTATTGAAAGAGGAACATTCTTTCGAACCTTCGGCAGCTTTCCGTTTTTAGAAGGGATCGGATCACCGTGCGGATCAAACCTGGGAAATTCAAGCATTTCTTCCAAACGGTCGATCAGTTCATCGGAAGATGAATGCTCGAGCCGGTGAGCTTCGTCGTGCACTTTTTCCCATGGCAATCCAACTATCTGGTTTAAGAACAATTCCCAGATTCTGTGTCGTCTTACAATATTACGCGCATAATTTTCTCCGCTGTCTGTAAGACTTATTTCCTTATATTTTTCGTAATATACAAAACCATCTTTTGCAAGCTTCTTAAGCATATCGGAAACAGCTGCTCCGCTCACTTCAAGTTTTTCTGCAATAAGGTTTGCTTTAACAAGTTTATTGGAATCCTGGTTTTTATAGATTACGCTAAGGTAATCCTCTTTTGATATATTCTGCATCGCCTTCTTAAGTTCCTTTCACTTATAATTTAAGTGTACTTAACAGATTTGTCAAGTGGATTTAATTTTCTCCGATGATTGGTGAGACAGTCTTGTCCGGTTATTCAAAAGAGAGTGAGATCGTTTTGCATTAATCTCCCGGAAATATTTATATTAAAATTATATTGCTATTATACCTGAATGTTAAACAATTAAAAAAATATGAACCTAAAAATTCTAATTGTCATTGTAGTGTTTGTTTTGGAAATTATTAATGCTCAGCAAATGGAATGGATAATCTATGACACTACTAATTCAATCTTACCTGATAACCAGATTCATGCAATTGCTGTAGATGAAAACAATATTAAATGGATAGGAACAGCAAAAGGATTGGTGCGTATAGACGACTCAAATTGGGAGATCTTTAACACTGAAAATTCTGAAATTCCTTCGTCTGTTATTCATTCACTTTATGCGGATAGCAAAGGAGTTTTGGTTGGAACCGATAGCGGACTTGCAAAATTCTATGATGGGAAATGGATATTGTTCGATAAAGAAAAAATGATTTTTGAGAACCCTCTTATAGTTGATATCATTAAGGATAAAGAGAATAACTACTGGGTGGCAGGGGAATTAAATTTAATTAAAATTGATGGCCATACCTGTGAAGTTGTATTAAATGAATCTGCAATTGGCAATTATCAATCTCTTGTGGTTGATAACAATAATCATATTTGGGTTGGCGACTTTAACCATGCAAACTTTAATGGAGTTTTGTGGGAGTATAACGGCGCTAAATGGGAATATAACAAGTTGAACGATTATCCCGATCTAATCTCAAGTTTTCCTTATGCGCTTGCTGTTGATAGTAATAATATTGT
>CAZIDB010000091.1:7184-17654 GCA_964537965.1 uncultured Melioribacter sp.
TACGGTAATAAATGGATAGGAACAATTAGCGGAGGACTTGCCGTATATAAGGAGAATGGAATTGTTACTTCAAATCAGGAACCTGCTTCTAATAAGCCATCTGAATTTCATTTGTTTCAGAATTTTCCAAATCCGTTTAATCCTGTAACTACAATTCAATTTACTGTTCCGGAAAAAGATTATGTAACAATAAAAGTATTTGATATTATGGGAAGAGAAGTTACAACTCTTGTAAATGAACATAAAGCGTCGGGTGAATATAAAGTTGAATTCAATGCCTCAGATCTGCCAAGCGGAATTTATTATTACAGGATGCAGGCTGGTGATTTTATATCAAGCAGGAAACTTATTCTGTTAAAATAATTAATAGCTAAAAGAAATTTTTTCTTAAAAGTTTGAATCGGGAATATTGTTTTAATCAAATCGGGCTCATTTAACCTTCGGGGATTCTATAAATCCCTGAAGGTTAATTTTATCCAGTCTTTTTTTATTACTAAAGTTTTTTACCTATCGGTCGATTATAAATTGTTAGTATTATTGTTGACTGCAAAGCGGGTATAAATTTTCCTCTCTTTCAACCGTACTAAACAAAAATAGAAACAAGTATTTGTAAACAATGTAAGTCTTAAAAAAATTATGAAAGCAAAAAAGTATTTAATCGTTCCTGTAATATTTCTATTAACTATAATTTTTATTTCATGCTCAAAGGATTCGGTTTCACCTGAAGATATAACAGAGCAGAAAGCCACAGATTATTCAATTTCTGGTCACTGGTTAAACCTTCCTGCCTCAACAGATAAAAATGTGGATGTGTTTTATCTTTATCCAACTGCATGGGCAAGAACAGACACATCAAAACCTTACATTTGCGAAGTAGATAACCAGATGATGCTTAAGTATTCCAACCTGGCATATGCAAGGCAAGCTACTGCCTTTGAAACGACAGGAAATGTTTATGCCCCTTACTACAGGCAGGCAGATGCTGCGTATTGTTTCTCTTTAACTGAAGCAGAACAGGAAAAGATTGTTGCCGGTATTCCCACATTGGATGCTACTGCAGCATTTGATTACTATATTAAAAACTACAATAACGGCCGGCCGTTTATTTTGGCCGGACATTCTCAGGGTTCAAATGTTTTATTGTATTTGTTATCCGGCTATATGAAGGCGCATCCTGATGTTTACTCAAGAATGATTGCAGCATACGTAATCGGGTATTCAGTTACACAGGAATATCTTGCAAAAAATACTCATCTTAAATTTGCGGAAGGGGCTGATGATACAGGAGTTATAATTTCTTATAATACTCAATCCCCTGATGTGGCAGCAGGAACAAATGTTCTTGTATTAGATGGCGCTCTTGTTATAAACCCAATTACTTGGACAAGAGATGAAACGTTGGCAACTGCAGATAAAAACCTGGGTTCTTTAGTTTTAAACCCGGATGGGAGTATTGCCCAGGGCATTCCGGATCCGGTTATGAATTATGCCGATGCACAGGTAGATAAAGTAAAAGGCGCAGTAATTTGCAGCATTGCAGATGCTGATAAACTTGCACCGGGAAATGCAGTTCTAGTTAAAGGCGTTTTTCACTCATTTGATTATCCTTTCTACTATTATAATATCAGGGAAAACGCTACCAACAGAACTAATAAGTTCTTGGGAAAATAATTTTAGAAATATTGTGGTTCAAGTAATAAAATGGTATAAACGAGATGAACGAAATAAAAGTAACGAAATGAAAAGCACGGGTTGATAGTTTAAATGATTTGTTGTAAATGTTTTTTTTAAATCTTACGATAATAAAAATAATTTCAAGATCTTCACCAGGGAAATAGGAAAGGCTATACTTAAAATGAAACGCTTAATAATAATTCTGATTTTACCAATGTTCCTTATTGTCAATGGCTGCAAAAGCGAAGACAATCCAGTTACACCGGTAGAAACCTCTGCTGAAGAAATGTATGAGCTTGCAATGCGGGATGCAATGGTTGCTGAAGAGAATGAGATTTACTCCAACCTTATTGCTGTTAAACCAGAGAATAGCTATCTGAATTGGTCGAACGGATACGTCCTTGTTGTTACGTGGACAAAATACAGTTCAAGCTATCCTGTAAATGATACAATCTCTACATGGTGGGGTGAAACCTGGGTTACTGCTGCACCCGAATTGAAAGACTGGTACAAAAAAAATCCGGTTTCAAAAGAAAAAATAACGCTTAGAACCGAGCAGCTTTTGGGTTTGCCAAAGAATAGCGGAAATGCTTTTTTTGTTGAACTGTGGGTGAATCCGGATGATCTTTTACGTCCGGCTTATGATAATGAAATAAACGATAATACCTGTGGACTCTTCTTTCCTGAAACAGTTAGTGCAGATTATATTTCATGGTTTAATGATAATATCATTTACTCTTACTATCCGCAAAAGAATAAAAACAAATATCCCTGGACGCGCCTGGGTTATACTTATGATTGGGGGAACCCGTCAAATGAAATTGGTTTAAGTGAATTTCTAATTAAGAAGGATGCGAAAGTAATTGTAAAATCTAATCAGTCAACCGAAGATTACATACGATAAATTATTCTCTTCTCGCTATTAACCGGAAGACTGTAACAGAAGCAAATAATTAAGGGTTTAACGTAGAACGTAGAATAAAGAACGAAGAGTTAAAAATTGGGGTTATTGGATTTGTTGAATGATATGGAAATTCAAATTCAAAAAGAATATTCATTTGTTGATAATCTTTCTCTTAATTATTTTCAATACTGTAATTCAAGTCCATAGACCTAACAACTAATCTTCAGGCGTTTTCGATGTAACCCTCGATATATTCTGCACGTTTAATTTTGTTGGTTGGCGTTTTGATGAACGGAGAAATTTGTTCGACAATTTTAGAAATTTTTGAAAAGTTGGGAAGCTTTGCATTTACCTCTCTCCGTAAATTTTCCAGGATATTAATAATATCCGAAGCAATACTTTTATCATCCTTTGCAGCTTTTAAAGTGTCAATATAACTATAGTTGGGATACACCCGGGCAATTAGCTGCTTATCTGCCTGATAAACAATTGTTTCCTCCACAAAGATTGATTCTTCCAATTTCGATTCAATAACTTCCGGATAAATATTTTCACCGGAGGGACCAACTATAACATTTTTTGAGCGTCCGGTAATAAAGATGAAACCATCTTTATCAAGATAGCCTTTATCGCCGGTAATGAACCAGCCATCATTAGTAAAACTTTTTCGTGTAAGCTCTTCATCTTTATAATAACCCTTCATTACGTTCGGACCTTTTACACAGATTTCACCAATTCCGCTATTGGGATCGGGATTGACAATTTTTATTGAGACATCCGAAATTGCGTGACCAGGTGAGCCCATCTTTTGTGTCTTCATCGATGAAAAAGTAACCAGCGGAGAACATTCGCTTAATCCATAACCGCAGCAATATGGAATGCCGCCTTCTTTCATGAATGTTTCAACTTCCGGCGAAAAACTTGCACCGCCTATAATAACACACTCTAACCTGCCACCAAGAAGTTTTTTCACTTTTTTACCGATGATTTTATAAAGTATTTTTTTAGTTAATCCTGTTTTTGATAACAAGCGGAGAGCAATGCTCCTTGCAATAGTTGGTACAACCTGCTTGTGATATATTTTTTCGAATACCAAAGGAACAGCACCCATAATTGTTGGCTGAACTATCTGCATTGCATCGAGTAATATTTTTGGTGCCGGAGGTTTTTGCAGATAATATATACTTGATCCGCACCTGATGATGGAGAGAAAAGCAGATGTTGAACCAAATGCATGCGCTAAAGGTAAAATTGATAAAACAACGCTCTCTTCGTTAATTACGCCTAAAAGATCAGGACCTTCAAAAAGATTGCTGACCAAATTTTTATGCGTAAGCATCACTCCCTTTGAATGACCGGTCGTACCTGATGTATACAAAATCTCCGCAAGATCATCTTCGTTAATTTTTTCGCTGCTATTATTCGATACCGATTTATCCAGGCTCTTAATAAATTTTCCCGGTAAATCCAGAATCTGCTTCCATAAATTTGTTTTATTCTTTGAGATTTCTGAAAGAGTAGTAAAATCATTTAACTTAATTATACTCTTCAATTCACTTAAGGAGTTAAGGTTCAAATTATTATAAAGATTTTCTGAAATAAAAATTCCAACCGCTTCGGAGTGTCTGATGATATGATCAATATCTGCTTCAGGAAATTCCTCAAGTATTGGAACCGCTACTGCGCCCATTGTTGTAATAGCCATAAATGCAACAGACCAATTTGGAGAGGAATTACCGAGAAGAACAATTTTATCTTCTTTCTTAATTCCAATTTGTTTTAATGTTGCTTTTAAGGAGTTAACCTTCTCACCAAATTCACTATAAGTAAATGGTTTTTCTCCAACTAATGCTAATGAAGGACGGGTTGGGTATTTTTCTATTACCCTTTCAAAAAAGGCATCTAATGTATATTGTGAGAGTCCAAATTTCTTCATACGATTTTTTGTAGTATATTATTAATCTTACAGCCGTTTCAATTTTAAAGTCAACGACATAATAAAACTCATTCAAATACAATTTTTTTTATATGCAAAGTTAATAAAAAATATAATTACCGTTTTTCCATAAATCACATCTGAGGTTCATTCAAAAACAATTATAAATTTTTTGGGGAAGTAACAATACTCCTGGCCAGAGTAGGAATAGCTGGAGAGATTGAGATTTAGCTGAAGACCACGAGTGTATCAAATAAAAAATATTTTTATAATATACAGGCAGAAGATATTGTAATAAAAAAAACTGGTCTTACAGAAACAGTATTCTCTTAGATTATTAATTTTCCAGAGCACTAATTAAAAAAGCGAAAGCAACTGTTGCGGAGCAGAATTCAACTGAGAGAACATAGCAGTACCAATTTGAATAGCGATGTTACCTTTTGTTGCGGTCAACTGTTCTGCAGCAACGTCAGCATCAAAAATACTTGATATTGTTGCAGTGTTATTAGCAATTGAAGCAGTAAGGAATTCGCTCCTTGAATCTATAGTCTGCATTAAGTTACCAATTCTTCCAAGAGATGATCGCACATTATTAGTGATGGCAGAAATATTGCTTGCTTCGTTTAGAACTGTTGCTGTATCGTCGGACATCAGTCCACCCTCACTATTTCCGGATGATTCCATCGTTATTCCCATCAATGAAGTAATATCGTATCCGCTTTCGGTAACAAAGCTTGTTATATTCTTTGGACTGCTAACTGCACGATATTCTGCAGTATGTGTAGAACCTGTATAAATAAAGGGCAATTCAACAACTGTATTGTCTGAAATAAAGTTCTTGAATAGATCGGTAATAGTAGAGTTAAAACGGTTTGGTGTTGATGGCGCAGTAAATACAAGAGAATCAGAACTGCCATCGGCATAGGTTATTTTTATACTGGAATTTATTTCAATATTAGAAGTATCAAGACCGTTAGTAGCATAAACGCTGCCATTATAGGAAGAAACTCCGGGATCACTTCCGTTCAATACTTCCTCTAATTCTTCAACATTAAGATAGCTATCGCTTGCAAAATCCACAATAAAATCATTACCGCCTATATCAAATGTATCGTTTGCAGCAAGTGCAGTGCCGTCAGCCTGGGCTAATAAATTGTGCCCGTTGATGTTTGTGTTTTTAAGAATGGAATCAATTTCACCTGCTAATGTTCTAATGTCCTTGGCGATTGAATCTTTATCCTTCAGAGGATCCTTTGAATCAATATGCTTAGCCGAGATCTGATTAAGTTTATCGTTTATCTGCTGTAAAGCAGTTTCGGCAGTAGACAGGTAATTTTTAGCAGATGAAACGTGTTGAGCTGAGATTTTTGCTTTAATGATTGAGCTTCAAGTTGTTTTCCAACATTGTAGCCTGAAGTATCATCAGCAACGCTATTGATTTTTTTCATTGTGGTCAGATGTAACTGAGCTTTCAGTGTTTCTGCACTGGCTTTTGTCAATGCATTGTATGTTTGAAGTGAACTGACGTTTGTATTAACTGAAAAAGCCAAGATATACCTACGTGTATATATGTTTAAGCATCCTTGCTTAAGATTTTAGTTCATTCTCAAAAAATTATCGGAGTTCAAACTATATAAGTTTAGTCCAAAAATCATTTTTTTTGTTATAAAAAATAAAGTCTGGCCATAAATTTTTAGACTTATGAGGTCTTAATATTCTGGAGAATATTTCGTTTTATCTTAAACCTGTATGTAAGTTATTTAAGGAGTAGCATTTTTTTTACGGAAGAAAAATTCTCTGTTCTTAATTCGTAAAAGTAAATGCCTGATGATAGACTACTTCCATCCCATTCAAACTCGTAATTACCGGTAGATAATTCTTTGTTAATTAGAGTTGTCACTTCTCTTCCTAAAACATCATAAACTTTCAATTGTACGGGCGATCCGCCTGTGATGGAGCTATTCGCCCCTACAGCAGGTATTGAAAATTTTATTTTTGTAGATGGGTTAAATGGATTGGGATAATTCTGATAAAGTCGAAAATTATCCGGAACCGAAGCATTATCGCTTTCTACTGAAGTTGCAATGCCGAAATAATTAATTATATTTTTTGCAATTTCATTGATTGTTGTTTGAGGATAAATAGTTTCAAACGGAAATCCAAGTGTTATTACTTTTCCTTCTGCTGTTCCGCCGGGAAAAATTCCGCTGTAACAAATTCCCGCAAATCCGGATGAAGTATCCAACCCGACATAACTAAGCAAACCTTCGCTGCCATTAACAGGATCAATAACATCCGGCCATTTAACATTTATAGTTCCGTGTGTTCCGTTATCAAAAAAAAATGAATTTGGATAATATATTACCGGATTATTTACACTTTGTACCTTGTAGAATACTCCGGATTGACTATTCGGTGCATCGGCAATGTACTTTGCTTTAAGATACTCGTTAATAAATTTTTTATCGGTCGAATTTCCTTTGTTATCCATGTCCCATGCAATTTCACTTCCGCTTACAAATAAATTCCCGCCGTTTAAAAGAAATGTTCTCACTTTACTCTGTTCAGACAGGCTGAAAGTTTCGTCGGCAGTACTCTCATCACCTAAAATGTAATCGACTGCCGAATAGTCTGTTAAATTAAAAAGTCCGTTAATCACAGCATCGTTTGTGGCGGAACAGAATGATGTTATTCCGTTTTTATGGAATGCCGGTGCATGCATTCTTATGAAATCATAAGTATTACCGGTTGAAGCTCTGTCAAATCCGTTAACAATAAGTAAAGATGAGTTAACATTATCTGTCGGTACTCCTGCTAATATTTCGGATGGGGGAGAATCACCGGCCGAATTCTGCGCTGTTAATTTCACATAAAATAAAGTATCCGTTTGCAGACCGGTTATTACAAGGTTGTCCGGTTCAAGGTAATAAGTCTTTACAAATGATTTGCCGTCTTTGCTGATCTTTGCAATATATTTTGTAACTGAAGTATCCGGTTTAACAATAATGCGTAATGACTTATTGTTCTCTGTTTTTATTCCGAATGATCTTGGCTGCTCAGGTGTATATAACTCTTTGAAATAACTTGGCTGGTACATGGGACCTGTTTCATTACTCAGGATTCTGTACTTAACGGAATCTCTAAGAATATCAGGAATAGTAGTAATGACCGAATCAAGAATTATTTCCCTGTTAAGAAAACGAATACCGTGGCTGTAATCAACATAACCGCTTATGTGCCCGTTATAAACCGGCTGAATCGGGTTTCCGTCAAGTTTATGCCAACCGTAAATTACTACTTTCCCATCAGTAATTTTGTTACTGATTACGACATCTTTTTTTGTACCGCCCATGAACACGCCAACTTCTTTGGATGCATCTTTACGCTGCTGCTCAATTGCTGTATTATGTTCAACAAACTTCGCCACAAGTTCATTCTGATTTCCTACAGGAGCATAAGTAACAGGAGCTACTTTAAGATCAGTGTTTGTATAAATGTTATCAACAAGTTTTGGTGTTGGCATTGTAGCGCCAAACAGATTTGCAAGAGTTTGTGCTGTAAGCGGTCCCATTGGTATTCTGCAATAATCGGAATCAGAACCGATTGCAAGATAATCCGGCATTACTTCGTAATAACATTTGTATGTTGTTCCATTAATATCCTGGAAGTTTGCTCTTACAGTTCTAAGTGAACGGTAGAAATTGGGAATATTACCTTTGGATATTTCCGAAAGTATTTCTGCTTCACGCTGTTCGAAGGTCATGTTATTAACGTATTGCATAAACTCTGAACCGGTTTTTGAGTTAACAGGTCTTGCCGGAATTGTAAGCGAAGTCTTTTGTAAAAGATAGCCTTGTATATATTGCGAATAAGCTCTTGACCCAAAATATTCATATCCGATATTTTCTTTTTCAGTTCCTGAAATCATTCCATGAATAAAACCATTTAACTCAACTTGAACTGTGTGAAGAATTATTCGCGTTGGATTTTTCTTCATGAAAAATTTAACTCTGCCTTCAAGTGCAGTCCATTTAATAAAATCGGAAGTTTCTTCTGTTGTAAATTGAAAATACTGTTTAAGGTAATTTTGCATCATCCAGCTTCTGTACCAGGTTCCGCCTGTTGGACTTACAAACGGAGCACCGTTTAAAAGTGCAACACTGTCATTGTACGCAATTACGCAGAGGTGATTTTCCGGTGAAGCATTTAACCAATCAAGTATTTTAGCGCCGTAAGAATTATCGTAGTTGTAATCACTGTCAAGAAAAGTAATTCGTTTAACATAAGCGGGAATATTTGCAACGCTGTTCATATAGCCGAATGTCATGCTGCCGCCACCGCTGTGCCCTGTTAGAACAACAAACGGATTATAAGCGGCAAAAATATTTTTAATTGAATCAACCATTGCCTTTATCAACTGGGCATTATCTGAGTGAGATGAGCGCCAGCCCGGCCAGCTTTGCGAGGATGTTTCCAGGTAAACTGTAACAAGGTTATAATCCAGGTTGCTTTCTCTTAAAAATCTTGTTTGTGCGCCTATGTGCTGAATATTGTAATGCCAGTCGTCAGAAGCGGTTGTTCTCTTACCAAAAGTATGTTCGATGGAGTTTCCGTTTGGAGTTGCAAAAAGAGCAATGCCCACAGGTTTTGTAATATCAAACTTTTCCGGTGCGGGAATATTAATCTGAACTCTTACGTCAGGGTAGAAATTAAATAACTTAACCTGTTCATCGTACGGTGGCAAGATTGAAAAGCCGTCAAAATAAACTCCTGCGGAATTTGGAGAATTTAGTTGTTGTGAAATAATTGAATTTGAAAAAAGTAAAACAACAGAAAAGATTATTTTAAAAATTGATTGATGTGAGCGTTTCATATACTTCCCTTACTTTTGTCAAGGAAAACCTTTTATATTGCGGGGTCATTCCCGGTGTTTAAAAATAGCTGTTCAAAGATAATGATTTATTGTCTTTACTAAAACCTTGGAGTAAAAGAAACCGCAGCCTGAAAAAACTGTGGTTAAAGTTTATTTTGAACTTACATCAACCCGTAACTTAGGAGTTGCTTCATTGAGAATTACAATTGTATAATTGTTATCGTTGGAAGTGCTGAAGTTGATGGAAGGAGAAACAGACTCGCTTTGAATAACTGCAGTTGCTGTTTTGCCTCCCTCAGCTACATCCTGGTATGCAGAATATTTACCGCCTTCAACATCGTTTATATTTATTGTATTTGAATTTGACTGTTGAATCTGGACGTTTGCCTTGGTTTGACGCTCGTTCTTTATACGAATACCTGGTGGCTCATCTTTACAGCCTGTTAAAACAACAAAGTAAGTAAGGACTGTAAAAAGCAACATTAACTTTTTCATTAGACCTTCGCTTTTGTCTGACTACAAACTAACTGAATAATAAAAATCATCAAGAGATTTATCCGACTAATTGATAGCAATCAACAATGTTATTTTGTTGTTAACTGAAGAGTTAAAAGCCTGAATATAAATTTCGAGGTGAAAACTGTTCCATTATCATTCCGGATTTTTGTTTTAATGTTTTCTATCCCAAGTAAATATTCATCATCAGATAATGAAGCAAGCTGCGAAGTGTTATGTTTAAGAAGAAACGGATCATTAAAAATATTTTTGCCTTTATAACTCCTGTAAATTTTCTCTACCTGTTTAAAATCCATTTGAATAAAGCCTAAATCTTTTGATATTGTTTTTAAAGATTTCCATGAAGGATAACGCGATAAATCATTTTTAAAGATGCTGTCGAAACATTGATAAAGATACCACTCATTCTCTTCTTCGTGAGGATCAAAACCAATTATGGCAAGTATCCCGTTCTTTTTTAAAATTCTGTTCGCTTCACTTATAAAGAGAAGAGTATTGCCGAAATGATGAATTGCATTTACACAGTAAACGAAATCGAAAGAAGAATCTTTAACCGGAATGCAAATT
>CAZIDB010000092.1:0-13658 GCA_964537965.1 uncultured Melioribacter sp.
CAACCTGAATTTTAACACTCATAATTTAAGATTTGCCGGTCAACAGTGCAATGCAGTAAAACGGAATAACTTAGAAATTTTGGCTATTACATTGTAATAAAACTATTTTATCAATCTTCCAATCCGTTCTTCTCTTAGTGAACCAAACAAATCTAATATGTTTGAAATAGAAGAATCCCATGACCAGTAAATAATAAATGCTTTTCCAACGATTTTATCTCTTGGTACAAATCCCCAGTAACGGCTGTCAAAACTTTCATCGCGGTTATCGCCCATCATAAAGTAATAATCTTTTTGTATTACATAAGATTTAACCGGAATTCCATCTACTTTAATAATGTAACCATTTACTTCAACTGCTTCTTTGTTAAGCTCACGATTAATTAGAATCCGCCATTTTTCAATGTTGAACCTGTTTAATTCAATAACATCATCCTTCCCTGGTACAATCAATGGTCCGTAATTATCTTCATTCCACTGTGCACCTTTAGGAAATATTCTTGATTCGATGTCATCAGTTCGTTTAATCCTATTATCTGAATGAAAAAGGTTTGGTGGATTTGTAAATCTTTTACCGTTAACAAATACAACCTTGTTTACAATTTTTATTGTATCACCGGGGCATGCTATACACCGTTTTATATAATTAACAGTCTCAACAGGAAAAAGCTGATCTCTATCCCCGGGATATTGAAAGACAACTACATCATTTTGTCTGGGTTCTCTTATTGCAGGTAAATTAAACCATGGAATTTTTATTCCTGTAAAAGGCATGTACTGCGGAGTAGAGGCACCATAAATAAATTTATTCACAAGAAGGAAATCTCCAACGAGCAATGTTTTCTCCATTGAGCCTGTTGGTATTGTAAAAGCCTCAAGAAAAAAAGTCCTGATGACAAAGGCGGTAAGGATTGCAATCAGTAATCCTTTAATAAGGCCAATATTTTTCACTTTATGAGTTTCCTTTATCTCAGTCTCATCATTCATTTTTTCAAACGGTCTTTATTGGTACTTAACTATATAACGAACCCCCTTATTCACACTCTCTTGGTTTAAGAGAAGAGCAGGGGGTTAAGTTTAAAATTACTTTAAAGAAAATCTTACTTAGAACCACAGAACAATGTACTCAATCATAAAATATATGTTATAAGAATCATCCAATCATATTTTTATTAATGAATAAGTCGTGCAATTCTGTTCAATCTTACAGAGCCAAGCAGATTAAAAAAGTCTGACCAGAGTATTGAAGGATCCCAAGACCAGTAAATAATTAATGCCTGCCCGACTATTTTGCTTCGGGGTACAAAGCCCCAGAATCTTGAGTCCAGACTATTATCTCTATTATCTCCCATCATAAAATAATAATTCTCTTTAAGTGTGTAAGATGTTACAGCTTTCCCATCAATAAATATTTTATTGTCGACCATATTTACTGAACCTTCTTTCTCAAGTTCTCTTTCAATTATTGTTTTCCAGTGGTAATAGTTATCACTGGAAAGTTTTATCACGTCTCCTTGTTTTGGAATGTAAAGCGGTCCATAGTTATCTTCATTCCAATCTGCTCCTGCCGGGAATATTCTGGGATTAGGGACACCAGCTGGAATAGGTTGGGCTGTGAGATATTGAATATGAGGTGGACGCCAGAATTCTTTTCCATTGACGAATAAAACTTTATCCCGTATTTGAATTGTATCTCCGGGTAATCCAACACAACGTTTTACATAACTTAGTACCTGTGTTGGTTTGAACTGATCTCTGTCTCCGGGATATTCGAATACAACTACATCTTTATGTTCCGGTTCCCGCCAAGATGGTGTTGTAAAATATGGAAGACGAATATCCGTAAATGGAATTGTTCTTGGTGATGATGAACCATATATAACCTTATTAACAAGAAGAAAATCTCCGACAAGGATTGTTGTTTCCATTGAGCCTGTCGGTATTCTTGATGATTCAAGTAAAAATGTTTTAATAATCATTGCGCCGATAAAAGCAAAAAGAAGCGTTTCAACAAAATGCTTCGTCTTTTCCTTAGGAGATTTTAATTGTTTTTGTTTTAACTCTTCTTCAGTTCTGATTCCGAAAAATTTTCTTGTTATTTTTTTCCAGTCCAAAAGGGATTCCTCCGTGGTGTCTTATTCGAGTTTATGAGTGAATAAAAAATACTAATTAATCAATTTTGCAATGCGTTCAAGCCTAACTGAACCAAGAAGATTGAATATTTCAGAAAACGGGATAGAGGGATCCCAGGACCAGTACACAACAATTGGTTGACCGACTATTTTGCTTCTTGGTACAAATCCCCAGTATCTGCTGTCTAAGCTTACATCCCTGTTGTCTCCAACCATAAAATAATAATTATCCTGTAAAGTATAACTTGTAGCAGGTTTGCCGTCAATAAAAACCTGATCTCCAGCTACAGTAACAGAATTTTCTTTATCAAGTTCTCTTTCAATAATAGTTTTCCATTGAAAGATATTATTTACATCAAGATTAATCTTATCTCCTTTCCGGGGGACATAAAGTGGTCCGTAATTATCTCTGTTCCATCCGCTTCCTGTTGGGAAAATATCATTCATTATAAATCCATCCGGGTAAACCTGGTTATCAACATATTGGATATGCGGTGGTCGTGGAAATTCTTTCCCGTTAACAAACAAAACCTTATCGCGGATTTGTATTGTATCTCCTGGTAAACCAACACATCTCTTTACATAAGTATTTACAATGTGAGGTTTGAATTCATCTCTATCTCCGGGGTATTCAAAGACAACCACATCATATCTTTCAGGTTCGCGCAATGACGGAGTTGTAAAGTAGGGGAGCCGGATATCCGTAAACGGAATTGTTCTTGGTGATGATGAACCATAAATAACTTTATTGATAAGAAGAAAATCACCAATCATAATTTCACTTTCCATTGAGCCGGTTGGTACTCTTGAAGATCCTAAAAGGAAAGTTTGTAAAATCATTGCTCCAATAAATGCAAAAAAGAGATTTCCAACAAAGAATTTAGTTCTCTCCTTTGCAGATAGTAATTCCTTCTGTTTTATTTCTTCAGCAGTTCTAATACCTATAAATTTTTTAACACTTTTCTTCCAATTCATAAAAACCTTTTATGTTGAAAATCAATAAAGCACATTTTTAGTCCCTTCCCTTGGGGAAGGGATTTAGGGATGGGCTAATCTTCAATCTGAAGTACGGCTAAAAATGCTTCCTGAGGAATCTCTACATTGCCGACCTGCTTCATCCTGCGCTTGCCTTCCTTTTGTTTCTCTAACAATTTTCTTTTACGTGTAATATCGCCGCCATAACATTTAGCAAGTACGTTTTTCCTTAATGCTTTTACATTTGCTCTTGAGATTACTTTTGTTCCAATTACTGCCTGAATGGCAACTTCAAACATCTGACGGGGAATCAGGTCTTTAAGTTTTGAACAGACTTTAAGTCCCCAATCGTAGGATTTACTTCTGTGCACAATAAAAGAAAGAGCATCAACCTGCTCACTGTTTAATAATATATCAAGCTTAACAAGGTCAGATTCACGGTAACCTAAAAATTCATAATCAAATGACGCATAACCGCGGCTCATGGATTTCAGCTTATCATAAAAATCAAATATGATTTCCGATAGCGGGAATTCATATGTCAAATCTGCTCTTGTAGGATCAAGATAATTTGTGTTTTTGTATATACCACGCTTGTCCATAGAAAGTTTCATTAAATTTCCAACGTATTCACTTGGACAAACAATCTGTGCTTTAACAAAAGGTTCTTCTATTTTATCAATAACTCCAACTTCGGGCATCTCGGCAGGATTATCAACGATTTTTATCTCACCATTTTTCAAATAAACGTGATACTCAACGTTAGGTAATGTATTAATAATTGATTGATTATATTCCCGCTCAAGTCTTTCCTGTACAATTTCCATGTGAAGCAATCCAAGAAATCCGCAGCGGAAACCAAATCCTAACGCAGCAGAAGTTTCCGGAGAATAAATTAAAGCAGAATCATTCAACTTAAATTTATCTAATCCATCTCGTAAGTCTTCGTAGTCATCTGAATTGGTTGGATAGATACCGCTGTAAACCATCGGCTTAACTTCTTTATAACCGGGTAAAGGATTTTCCGCGCCATTCTTTGCGTGAGTTATTGTATCACCAACTTTAGTATCGTGAACATCCTTAATTCCAGCAATTAAGTAGCCAACGTCTCCAGCCATTAATTCTTTGGTCTTGATCTTCTTCATTCCGAGGATGCCGACTTCTTCTGCAAGTAAGGTTTTATCATTGGCAAAAAATTTAAGCTGATCTTTTTCCTTTAGAATACCGTGGAAAATTCTTATATAAGCAACTGCACCGCGGTAGGGATCAAATATAGAATCGAAAATTAATGCTTGTAACGGCTCTTCCTTTTCACCAACAGGAGGAGGAATTCTCTTAACTATTGCTTCAAGAATTTCATCAATACCAATTCTTGCTTTTGCGCTTGCAAGCAAAATACTGTTCGCTTCGCAACCAATTAAATCAACAATCTGGTGTGTAACAGTTTCTACCATTGCGCTTGGCAGATCAATTTTATTTATAACCGGAATTATTTCAAGACCGGCTTCAATAGCAAGATAGAGATTGCTTATTGTCTGAGCTTCGACACCCTGGGCAGCATCAACCACAAGCAAAGCGCCTTCGCAGGCAGCAAGTGAGCGTGATACTTCGTAAGAAAAATCTACGTGTCCCGGTGTATCAATTAAATTTAGTGTGTAATCTCTGCCATCAGATGCTTTATATTTCATCTGGATAGCATGAGATTTAATTGTTATTCCACGTTCGCGTTCAAGGTCAAGATCATCAAGTACCTGGGCAACCAATTCACGTTCCGAAACAGTTCCTGTACGGGCAAGAAGACAATCGGCAATTGTAGATTTACCATGATCTATGTGTGCAATAATGCAGAAATTACGTATATGATCCATTCGTTCCTATAAAATTAAGCACTCAAAATATACCGATAGAGGCAGGTAAATTCAATTATAGAATATTAATAGAAAATATGGTATAAAAAGTGTTGTTTGTTAAATCTTTTAAAAAAAGTTGTAATAAAAAAAGCAGAAGATTATATTAAAATCCAGGGCAATCAAAAAAATAAAAAAGGAGGGTATAATGAAAAAAAGCATTACTGCTAAGTTTTTTCTGATTATTGTCTTCCTGTTTTTGTTGAACATAAATAATACTACTGAAATATTTGCACAGGGACCAATAATAGAAATTGTTGAGTTAGAACAACTCAACTTGAGAAACATGCAACCGGAAATTATGTATTCACAGTATGCATTGTTGACCCTTGGTTATTTACCTGCCGCTTTGAATTATTATTTAACCATAGGCATAGAAAGACCAGGAAACGGAACATTTTCAATGGTTATTCAGAATATGCTTCTTCCTTCTGCTGAATATATGGCTGAATTTCAATACCTGAGTATGAGGATATCATTAATCCAGCTTGGAGTAATCGATGGTGTACAATTACCTCCAGGGACATTATTAAGGGTATATATTCACATGGACTCATCTCCAATGCTATATCCATCTTATCTGAATTTTTATGGAGAATTCAATCCACTACCTACTTACGGAGATGATGACTCTGAGGGAATTGATACACCAGTTCCACCAGAGGAGCCGCAAATTACACAAAATACACCAGCTGAAGATTATACTGCAACTTCAAAAATTAACTACCGTGGTTGTCGTGTTCCTAATGTTGATCTTGATGATAGTGCTTATCCTGATAATGAAACTTATGCAGGTGATAAAAGAGCTTGTGGACCAGCATCTGCCGCAAATAGTATGGCATGGTTGCTTGATGTATATAGATCTGACTTACATCTGGAAATGTCTACAAGAGATTTATTGACTGAGCTTAGTAGTTACATGAAAAGAGAAAGAAATTCAGGTGTAACATTAAAACAGTTTATTAAAGGAAAGCTGGATTTTATCAAAGCAAAAAAATTACCCATCAAAGTTAAATTCCAGTCTGCAGATACAACAGGAAACATTTTTAGTAGTGATGGTTCAACTTATGCTGAAAATCAGAATGGAAAAAATAAATATCCAACCTGGGAATGGATAAAAGCTGAATTAGATTCAGGTGAAGATGTTGAAGCCCATTATTACTGGTGGGACGGTGAAAAATGGAGAGGTCATGCAGTTGTACTTACAGGATATGATGAAACCTCAGGAGGAAGAAAAACACTAAAATATAAACACGATAGAAAACAGGGTGCAACGGGTGGACTTCAACAAGAACCGGCTAATATTTTAGTTGATGATTATGGAAGATTGGTATTTTATAATAATGGACATAGAAAATACATTCGGCATGTAGTTTCAGAAAGTCCTGGTGATCCATACACCCCTGTTGAAATGAGTTATTTTAGTGCTAAAATTATAAGTAATAAAGTTGAATTAGTATGGAAAACGATTACTGAAACAAATAACCGTGGATTTGAAATAGAAAAAAGTGTTGATAGAATAACATTTCAAACAATAGGTTTTATTAAAGGAAAAGGTACTTCGAGTAATCCACAGATTTATTATTTTGTCGATAAAAATAATTCCGGAAGCAATGTTTTTTATTATAGATTGAAACAGGTTGATTTTGACGGAACTTATGAATATTCCAAAATAGTCGAGGTTATAAATAATCTTCCAAGTGAATATAGCTTAAGCCAGAATTATCCAAATCCGTTTAATCCTACCACAAAAATAAACTTCGGTTTACCTGTTAAGTCTTTTGTGACATTGAAGGTATATAATGTTATTGGGAATGAGATTGCAGTTATAGTAAATGAAGAAAAACCTGCTGGTTGTTATGAAGTAGAGTTTAATGGTTTTGGAATAAGTAATGGTGTTTATTATTACAAACTTCAATCAGATAACTATTCTTTAGTCAAAAAAATGCTGCTTCTTAAATGATTTTTATTAGAGATGGGATATATCCCATCTCTAATAAGTTCATCCGATTGACTGCAATGCACTTCTATTTTTCTTAAATTTGTAAAAAACATTTTAAGATGAAATGAAAAAATTATATCTGGTTCTAAGTTTATTTTTACTTGTCAGTTCCATTTTTGCCCAACCTTTTAAGTTTGCATGGTTGACAGATATTCACATTGGTTATCCGAAAGCTGATGAAGATCTTCGTACCATTGTAAAAGATATTAACCACCGTTCTGAAATTCAGTTTGTAATTGTTACAGGTGATATTGCGGAAAAAGGAAGGAATGATGAACTTGAGCTTGCTAAGAGGATTCTTGATAGCTTAAACATAAAATATTATATCATTCCCGGCAACCACGATACAAAATGGAGCGAATCTGCCTGCTTAAAGTTTATTGAACTTTGGAAAGATGACAAGTTTACTTTTGAATTTAACGGAACAAAGTTCATCGGGCTTTGCAGCGGAATTCCGTGGCGCGGAGGTGGCGGACATATTTCTCCTGAAGATTTAAAATGGTTAGATGAATCACTTAAGAACCTTTCAGATCAGCAGGAAATTATTTATTTGCAGCATCATCAATTGGATAGCGAGACTGACAACTGGTTTAAAGTTACAAACAGGCTAAGGAATTACAACATCATTGCTGCATTAGTGGGTCACGGGCACGCCAATAAGTTTTATAACTTCAACGGAATAACCGGTATAATGGGGAGATCGACACTTAATCGTGGCGGTTCCTGGGGTTATACTTTAGTTGAAAGCAAGACAGATTCATTGTTGTTCTATGAAATAAATAAAGATAGTATCCCTATTTGCTGGGGAGGAATTAGCAAAATTAAAAAGAACGAAATTCCCGTGATTGATTCTTTGCAGTTTCAAAATCTTTCATCAGAGATAATATTTCAAAAGGAATTCAACCACACGTTCGTATCAGCACCTGTTGTATGGAATGAAAAGATATATACCTGCTCAAGAAGCGGTGTAATTACTTGCTTTGATTTAAACGGGAAACAATTGTGGGAGTATAAAACATTTGCAACAGTATTTAGCCGACCAGTAATTACAGTTAATATACTTGTTGCAGGAACGGTAACAGGTGACTTAATTACAATTGATGCTGAAACCGGAGAACAGATTCAAACCATTGGACTTGGTGAAGTGATTACTTCTCAACTTGTTACTTTCCCATATAATGGTTCAAAGCTTTTAATGACCGGGCAGAAACCAAAAACCTGCATCCTTGTTGGTACTGCATCCGGAAAATTATTGTGTTACGATTTGGAAACTCTTGAACCTTTGTGGTCTAATGATGTTTCTAAAAGTATGATTGAAACACGTCCGTTAGTAATTGAGAATAAAGTTATTTACGGTAGTTGGGATGGAATTGTATACTGTGTTGATGCACGTTCCGGTGTTTTAATCTGGAAGTGGAGCGAGAATAAAAATTTCTATTATTCAAATGCTGCCTGTGTTCCGGTTACAGATGGAAAAAACGTTTTTGTAACTTCTCCTGATAAATCGGTTTCAGCTATCGATCTTTTACAGGGACGAACTGTATGGAGAAAAACAAATTATAACAGCTGGGAATCAATTGGAATAAGCCGGGATAAAAAATTATTGTTGATTAAAACGATGAAAGATAAATTCATTTTTGTAAATGCTAAAGATGGAAGTTTAAATAAGGAAGTAGAAATTAAATTTGATATTGATACAATGCCGGTTGAACTGAAGGAGAATAATGGTGATGTTGTTTTTGGTCTTGAAAATGGTCTTGTCTATAATATTAAAATGAAAAACTTTAACACAGATAAGTTATTTTATATGGGAACATCAAGAGTACTATCTGTTCAGAATGTAAACGAGAATATTTATTGCTCTCTTAATATGGACGGTACTTTTGTGATTTTTAAATTACCTTAACGCATAATAAAGCTCATTACACAAGGTATCCCAAAGTACGCACAAAGTTTCACTAAGAAGGATTATGATGAGAAATTTCGATGGTTATATTTTTGATATTGACGGGACTTTAACTTCAACAAATGAATTGATTTTTAGCTCATTCAATTATGTTACAGAGAAATATATTAACAGAACTTTCACTCCGGGTGAATTGATTGATTTCTTTGGACCACCGGAAGAAGCAATTCTGAAAGACCTGACAGGTGACAGGTTTGAAGAAGCAAGAAAAGAATATTTCGAATATTATAATGAGCATCATAACCGGCTGGCTGATCTTTATCCTGGAATTAAGGAAGTATTAAAAATCATTAAAGACGCCGGAGTTAAGCTGGGAATCTTTACCGGTAAAGGCCGGGAAGCTGCAACAATTACTTTAAAGCTGCTTAACATTTACAATTATTTTGATCTGATTGTTACGGGTGATGATGTTAATATTTATAAGCCAGACCCGGACGGCATTTTTAAGTTTATTAATGAATTTAATCTGCCCAAAGAAAAGGTTATACTGTTTGGTGATTCACCTGCAGATATCAAAGCTGCACGCTCGGCAGGAATTAAAATAGGTTCTGTCGTTTGGGATAGTTACGCAAAGGATACAGTGCTTGCAATGAAAAGTGATTATGTCTTCCATACTGTTGAAGAGATGAAAGAATTTGTAATGGGAAATCTTTAAAAGTGAATTCTGATTACTTCTGTTTTCCATACTAAGCTTGCGTTAAAGTGGTCTGTGTGTTTTTTGAATAATCCGTTTGAATCATTCTCAACAGCATAAGGTTTAATTTCACCGCTGAGATTTAAGTAAAGAATTTCCAATAAGATTGGGATAGCTGAAAGAGGTATAAGCATATTATATTGTATATGTTCAGGAGTCAATAAAACGATAATGTCTATGCCAGTACCAATTGAACCCAATAATAAAGTACCCCAGAAAGACACATCACTATTGTAATCATTACCAATTGTATAAGTTCCAATAGCTGAACCAACAAGGAAACCCCCGACTAAAAGAATTGGTGCAAAATCCGGTGAACCTCCCTGAGGTTTTGTCCCGACAAATACGAATCCGGGCAGAGCACCGATAGTACCACATACAGCACCGCTTCCAAACTCAGCAAGGATTGTCCCAAATGTTATTCCTGATTTTTCTATTACTTCATCTTCTTTATTGTAAGATGATTTGGTAGTTAATGAATAAAAGTTGAAAGAAGATCTTTTATTTAAAACAGATTGGAGTGATTGTGGATGCAAATCCGGGAATAAGAGTAAAAGAAACAAGTAAATGCAAATCCTTTTCAAGTGTATCCTGCCCATTAAACTTATTGCAAAAGTAAAAATGCAATATTTAAAAGTAAAGCCATTCAAAATTCTTTTTTTGTAAAGATAATTTTTATATTTGTATTAAATTTACATCGGAATGAACATGAAAAAAACTGTTTCTGAAACGCGGAAATACCGGCTTGATATGAATGAGAAAATTCTGAATTCAGGTTTCCGTGATTTTAATAAATTTTTTGCGTTAGATAATAAAGCTTATATTGATGGAGCGTTGAATGCAAAGACTAAAGAACTAATGGGTTTGGTTGCTTCAATGGTTTTACGCTGTAACGATTGTATCTTTTATCATATCGATCGGTCGGTTCAGGAAGGAGCAACAAGACAGGAATTTTACGAATCATTTAATATCGCTTTAATAGTCGGTGGCTCAATTGTTATTCCTCATTTGCGCTATGCAATGGAAGTGCTTGATGAATTGTTAGCCGGTAATGAAGTATGATTGCTAAATTCAATTCCGTAATTACAATAATAAATACTATTGAATATGATTAAAACACTTATAATTCCGCACAAAATTGTAACAGTAAATTCAAAAGATGAAATCCTTACTAATCATGCTGTTGAAGTTGAGGATAAGGTTATTAAAGCAATTATCGATGTAAAAGAAATTGATCTGGAAAAATATGATGGAATAATCTTACGTTATCCTAATTATACATTAATTCCCGGATTCATACAGACGCACATTCATCTTTGCCAGACTTTATTCCGCAGTATGGCCGATGATCTTGAATTGCTTGACTGGCTTCAGCAAAGAATTTTTCCTTATGAAAATGCTCACAGCAAAGAATCATTAAGGATATCCGCTAAGATCGGAATTAATGAACTGCAAACAGGAGGTACAACAACTATTCTTGATATGGGTACAATTAGACATCATGAGCAGGTGATGGAAGAACTTATTTCTTCAGGTATGCGTGCGATATCAGGGAAATGTATGGTTGATGAAAATGACCTGATGCCGCAATTTAAGGAATCAATAAAAGATTCAATTGATTCCTCCGTTGAGCTTGCGAATGAATTTCATAATTCTGCCGAAGGAAGAGTTAAATATGGTTTTGCTCCAAGATTTGTCCTTTCCTGTTCGGAAAAATTATTGAAAGAAACAGTTGAATTAACTAATCAGTTTGAAGGAAGTTTATATCATACTCACTCATCAGAAAATAAAAATGAAGTTGCCGAAGTGAGAAGAAAATTTTCTAAGGAGAACATTGATTATTTTAATTCCATTGGTGTACTTGGTAATAACACTGTGCTTGCTCATTGTATTCATACAAATGAAAATGAAATTAATCTGCTGAAACATACAGGTACAAAGATTTCGCATTGTCCCTCTTCCAATTTGAAATTAGGTTCCGGCATTGCAAATATTCCTGAATATATAAAGAGAGGCATCAGCGTTTCACTTGGAGCAGATGGTGCACCGTGTAATAATAATTTAAGTGTATTTACGGAAATGAGGTTGGCAGCACTCATTCAAAAGCCGTTACACGGTCCAACGGTTATGAATGCTAAAACAGTATTCAAACTTGCAACAATTGAAGGCGCTAAAGCTCTTCATCTTGAAAAAGAAGTTGGAAGTATTGAAGCCGGCAAAAAAGCGGATTTGGTTCTTATTGATCTTGAAACTCCAAACAATTCTTTAGCACAGGCAGATGATCTGATTTACTCAAATATTGTTTATACTGCTTCCAAGGAAAATGTGAAGGCAGTTATGATTGACGGTGAATGGGTTGTTAAAAATGGTGAATCGTTGGTTTATGACGCAAACGAATTAGTAAGCGATGGAAAAGCTGAATTAAATAAACTTATTGATAGAGTATAATATTTCCGCTAGACATTAAATTCTACATTAAAAACAAAAGGGAAAGGAATAATAACAGCAATGAGTAAAATAATTTTTGCTTCCGGTAATAAAGGCAAAGTTGATGAAGTAAAAAAAATATTTGAAAATGATAAATATGAGATTATCTCACTTCACGATTTGGAAAACGTACCTGAGATTGTTGAAGATGGAGATACATTCGAAGCTAACGCAAGAATAAAAGCTGAAATCATATTTAATAAATACGGGTTACCAACAATTGCGGATGATTCCGGTTTAGCAGTTGAACAATTAAACGGGGCCCCGGGTGTTTATTCTTCCCGTTACGCTTTTAAAGGATGTACCTATGATGATAACAATAAAAAGTTATTGACTGAATTAAAAGATTTGCCGGAACCTCATATTGCTAAATTTATCTGCTGTGCTGTCTATCTTGACGGGAACAATTATCTGTCAACTATTGGAGAAGTGCACGGTAAGATAATTAAAGAAAGAAGGGGAACTATGGGATTTGGTTATGACCCGATTTTTTTGCCGGATAATTTTGAAAAAACACTTGCAGAGCTTAACTTAGAAGAAAAAAATAGTATCAGTCATCGTTCTGTAGCATTTAATAAATTAAAAAAACAAATTCTTGTAGCAGAGAGGAAAAGATGAAAATTATTAAAATGTTAATTGCTTTATTTGTAATTGCTTTTATGTTTAGTTCCTGTAGTAAAGATGAAGGAACAGCTCCCGGAGATGCAAACCAGGTACAGGCACAAAGATATTACACAGGCAATGTTGGAACAAGTTATAATTATATTGTAACGTTTGTTGATGGTAATGGGCAGACGAGGAATGGGCAACGTTATGTTAAATTTACAAACCAGACACAATTAGGAAGCACAACATATTTCGTTCAATCGAATAAAATGATTCTTAGCGGCGGAGATACCACTGTTTCAACTTCATACTTCAGAAAAACTGACGGTGGAGTTTATTTCTTTGTTGATACTACAGGGCTTTCTGCATTTTTCCCAGATTCACTTCGTTCCATATTAACAGTTGAAATTGATAAAGAACAGAATGTTTTTAATTCCACGCTTGATAAAAATTATCCCTGGAAAGTTTATAAATTGAATGTTAAATACAGCAACATAACATTCTCAATAATTGATGTAACTGCAAGCTACCTTGGAAGTGAGGATGTTGTTTTGGGACTTACTACCGGTAATGTAACCAAGACTGCTGAAAAGGTTAAATACTTATTAACGTTAAGCATACCTGATATTACAGGAGCTGGCAGTTCAAAATCTGGTAAGTTTACAGCTTATGGCTGGTTTGTAAAAGATCTTGGTGTTGTTAAGTGGGATGGGAATGTTACTGTGTTAAATGCCGTTAGCGGAAACTCAATTGATTTTGATGATACAACAAATACTATGACCCAGGTTATTTCGTCTTATGATATCAAATAGCGGAGAGTAAGATTAGGAGTAAGAGTAAGAGTAAGAGTAGGAATAAGAACAAGATTTATTTAATTTTATTTGCTCTT
>CAZIDB010000092.1:13758-17446 GCA_964537965.1 uncultured Melioribacter sp.
GAGTAAGAGTAAGAGTAGGAATAAGAACAAGATTTATTTAATTTTATTTGCTCTTTCTCTTAATCTTGTTCATTTAGTCGCAATTACAACCTGAACAATTCCAAATGTAAGTGATTTCGTCTCCACCTTACTAAAACCAGCCTGCTCTAACAATTCCTTAAGATTTATTTTTTCATCGAATTCATGAACAGATTCAGGTAGGTAAGTGTATGCTTCTTTGTCTTTGGAAATTAAATTACCTATTAGTGGAAGAATCCTGTTAAAATAAAATTTGTAAAGATTTTTGAAGAAAATATTTTTCGGAAGCCTGAATTCAAGTATTGTAACTTTTCCATTTGGCTTTAAAACACTTTTAAAGGCATTGAACGCTTTGGGAATATCATAAAAATTTCTTACACCAAAAGCTACCGTTATGTTTGTAAAAGACAAGTCTTTAAATGGTAGAAATTCGGCGGCCATTTCAACGGAACATCCGTTTATCCATTCTGCTTTTGAGTTAAATAATTTAAGCATCTGATATGATAAATCTGCACCGTAAATATTTCTAACTCCGGCATTATGTGCAGTAATTGCAAAGTCACCCGTTCCGCAGGCAACGTCCAAAAGAACGGAATTCTCATTCATGCCTGAATATTTTATAGCCTTCCTTCGCCAGTAATAATCAGTCCCAAAACTTAAAAGATGATTTAAGAAATCGTACCTGTAGGCAATTGAATCAAAAATCCTTTTAACTTGTTTTTTCTTATCTGTCATTACAATACTTTCTCTTGCAATTCATAATGTGAATAATTAATTTCTAACAGTACAAAAGGAGAGAGAAATGAATAAATATCTGGCTGCAATTCATGAAAACGTCTGTTCAGTTTGTGTTGATTCTTCGGAAGCCGGGAATTGTTTATTAACCGATAACGAAGTATGTGCCGTTGAAAAATATTTACCGGAAATTGTCGAGATTGTTCATTCTGTCCAAAGCGAAAATATAAATGATTATATTGAAGCGCTTCATGATCAGTTATGCTCTCATTGCCGTGCACAGGATTCCGGGAATTATTGTGAATTACGTGAAGATGCAAATTGTGCATTGGACAGATATTTCCCGTTAATTGTTGAAGTAATCCACAGGGTGGATAAAGCTACTGTAGTTTAGATAGTTTATATTCATTTAATCCTTTAAATCTCTGCCAGAAATTGAAAATATAATTTCCCGTCCACATTGTAACAATCATAAAAACCAGGCCGCCAACCAAATCAATAAAGTAATGATATCTTAAATATAATGTTGAAAATATCAAAAGTAATCCGTCAGGAATTATAAAATATCTGGATTTAACATTAAGTTTATAAGCAACATACATTACAATCAGAGTCATCTGTGTATGTCCGCTTGGAAAAACATCTCTTTGCACAAACTCGGCAGGATTCAATGTCCCATTCGGAATTGATTCACCGAGATTTGTAACTTCACGGAGTATATTTGTGATGAATAATCCAGGCAATTCGAAATCAGTTGCAGCAAAATCATGCAAAGTAAAACGCGGACCAACTGCAGGCACAAGAAAGTACCCGATGTATGAAAGGAAGAATCCATAGACTACACAGAAAGCCATATACTCAAGCTCAATCCATTTCTTCTTTAATACAAGATTAATGCCCAGGATTACCGGAAGGAAATAAAAGGTTGCATAAACAATCTGTAATAGCTCTGTTAAAACCGGATGAGCAAATTTATATAAAACTACGGTAGGATCTGCTCCAAAAATAAACCTGTCAATGGCAATTAAGGTTTGGTCATAATCAATATTTCTGATGGGTTTAACCATCAGGTAAAGTTCCTTAAACGTAAACAGGATCAAAGGAACTAAGTAGAAATAGTGTGCATACATCCAGCCTTTTCCAGGTTTGCTGTTATGCTGCTTTGCAAGATAGAATACAAGACTAATCACACCGAAATTTATAATTATAAGCAGATACCAACCTGTAATTCTCTCGTAAAATATAAGATTAAGTAAAGACAGGAATATGAAAAAGCATACTACAGATAAATCCGTAGCATTAAGTACTTTAAAGAGGGATTTCAGAAATTTCATTATTTAAAATAGAATAGAGTTATTAAAGAAAAATAAATTATTAAACCGATTATATCATTTGTAGTGGCTACAAAGGGACCGGTTGATATTGCAGGATCTATGTCGAATTTCTTTAGTATTAGCGGAACAATTGCCCCGATCATAGTTGCATTTATCATAATTATTATAAGTGATATAGAAAGTATAAGTGAAAATCTTAAACCACTGTGCCAGAAGAATAAGGTTGCAGTTAATAAGACGGCACCGCATGCTAATCCGTTAAACAATGCGACTTTAAACTCTTTAGTTAATCTTTTAAAACTCTGACCCAGCCAGATATCACCGGTAGCTAAACCTCTTACAACTACAATTGCAGATTGCGTTCCTGAGCTGCCACCCATAGCCATGACAATTGGGATAAAGATGCCTGCTATATAAATTTGTTCTATAGTTGCCTGAAAAGAAGATAGAACGCTTGCACTAACCAATTCTCCTATAAGAGATACCATTAGCCAGGGAAGTCTGTTTCTAGAAATAGTAAGTGCCGAGTCACTAACTTCTTCTTCTTCAGTTAAACCAGCAAGTTTCTGAATATCTTCAGCCGCTTCTTCATGGATTACATCAACAACATCATCAATGGTGATTCTACCAAGCATAATCCTGTTTTCATCTACAACCGGAATAGAAATCAAATCATATTTTTCCATCATCTGTGCTACTTGTTCCTGGTCTGTATCCGGTGTAACAAATATCAGATCTTCCTCGATAATACTTGTAATGCTTTTTTCAAGCGGATTAATAAGCAAAGCTTTAAGAAGTATAGTCCCAAGTAATTTTCCTGAATCTGTTAGAACATATAACTGATAAATATGATCTATATCTTCCGAGTATTTTCTAATTTCTTCAATCGCATCTTTTACTGTAGAGTGTTCACTTATTGAAATGAAATCGCTGCTCATTATACCGCCGGCAGAATCCTCGGGGTATTTTAATAATTCCTTTACGTCTTCCGAATCTTCACGTTCAAGATTTTCAAGAACTTCTTCAGCAATCTCATCCGGTAATTCAGCAACAATATCCGTAGCATCATCCAGTTCAAGTTCATCTACAATATCGGTTATCTTGCTTGTTTCAGTCTCTTCAAGTACTGCGTCCCTGATATTTTCGTCTACTTCAATAATAACTTCACTTGCGGTTTCAGTATCAAGCAGATGAAATATATATATAGCATCTTCTGTTGAAAGATGATTCATTAACTCGGCTATGTCAGCTGGATGGAGATCGTAGATAATATTAAGAAGACTTTGCGAAGATTTGCTAAAAATTAAATCTGATATATCTTCAAGAAGTGCCTTATCAATTTGGATTAAGCTTCTTACATTGATTTTTTTATTCACCTGATTCAAGATTTTTCTCCCGTATAAATTGGGTTAGTTGGATGAATTCATTTAAATCAAGTTGTTCTGCCCGTAATGATAAATCGATACCACAGTCTGTAAAATCAAGTCGTCCAAATATACTATTATTTAACGAATTCTTTAAGGTTTTTCTTCTGTTACCAAAACATGCTTTTACAGTCCTGATGAACAGTATATTAAATTCAACATCAGTTAAACTTTTAT
>CAZIDB010000093.1:0-13734 GCA_964537965.1 uncultured Melioribacter sp.
TTCTTTTCTTATCAGAATATTTTTTTGTCCTGTCAGGAGTTGCTCCTGACAGGAAATTGTTTAATAGCTTCACAGAGAAAATCCTCTTGCATCGGATTGCCACCACAGTAATACTCTCCAAATTTTATTTTGGATTTGCCTTTACCTTAGCTGCGAAATAATCTCTGTTCATCTTTGCAATATGTTCTACAGAAATAAGCTTAGGACATTCGGCTTCGCAGGCATAAGTATTTGTACAACTGCCAAAACCAAGTTCATCCATTTTTGCAACCATATTTTGTACACGCTCAAATTTTTCTGCCTGTCCCTGCGGTAAATGATTAAGATGAGAAACCTTGGCTGAGACAAACAGCATTGCAGATGCATTTTTACAAGCAGCAACACAGGCACCGCAACCAATGCAAGCAGCTGCATCCATCGCTGTCTCTGCAATTTCTTTGGGAATTAATATTGCATTTGCATCCGGTACACCGCCGGTATGAGCAGAAGTAAATCCGCCCGCCTGAATTATTTTATCAAATGCAGTACGGTCAACAATTAAATCTTTTATAATCGGAAATGCTTTTGCACGCCACGGTTCAATAGTAATTACGTCACCGTCTTTAAAATGTCTCATGTGAAGCTGGCAGGTAGTAATTCCTTTTAATGGTCCGTGAGGTCTTCCGTTAATTACAAGTCCGCAGCATCCGCAAATTCCTTCGCGGCAATCGTGTTCAAAAGCAATAGGATCTTTGCTGTTGCGTTCCAATTCCTCATTTACAAGATCCAGCATTTCAAGGAACGAACTATCCGGTGAAATATTTTCTGCTTTATAAATTTCAAATTTACCTTTTGCAGAAGCATTAGGCTGACGCCATACTTTAAGAGTTAAATTCATATTGGCTTTCATTATTTATAACTCCTTACTGATGGTTTCAAATATTCAAATTCAAGAGGTTCTTTGTTCAAAGTCCAGTTGCCAACATCATTAAATTCCCAGGCAGCAACGTAAGCATAATTTTCGTCATCTCGTTTTGCTTCGCCATCTTCATATTGGTATTCTTCCCTGAAGTGTCCGCCGCAGGATTCATTCCTTTGCAGAGCATCCAATGCAAGTAGCTCTGCCAATTCCATAAAATCAACAACCCTGTTAGCACGTTCAAGAGCCTGGTTTAAATCTTCCGCAGAACCGGGCACATTAACATTGCGCCAGAATTCTTCCCTTAGATTTTTTATTTCACCAATTGCTTCTTTAAGACCTTTCTCATTTCTTGCCATACCAACTTTATTCCAGGTTATCTTTCCAAGTTCTCTGTGTAAATCATCTGTGGTTCTCTTTCCTTTAATTGAAAGAAGTTTTTTAATTATATCATTCTGGTGCTTTAATTCTTCTTCAAATGAAGGATGATCTGTTTTAACCTGTGAGAATTTTGTTGTGGCAAGATAATCACTTATGGTATAAGGAATAACAAAGTAACCATCGGCAAGACCCTGCATAAGAGCGCTTGCACCAAGTCTGTTTGCCCCGTGATCAGAGAAGTTCGCTTCACCTAAAATATAAAGCCCGGGAATTGTACTCATCAAATTATAATCTACCCACAAGCCGCCCATAGTGTAATGTGGTGCAGGATAAATTCTCATTGGTACTTCATAAGGATTCTCAGCCATTATCATTTCATACATCTGGAAAAGGTTACCATACTTTTCTTCAATAACCTTTTTGCCAAAGCGTTTAAGCGAATCCGCAAAATCGAGATAGACTGCCTGACCGGACTCACCAACACCCAAACCTGCATCGCATGCTTCCTTAGCGCTTCTCGATGAAATATCACGCGGAGCAAGATTTCCGTATGAAGGATATTTCCTTTCAAGGTAATAATCTCTTTCATCTTCCGGAATCTGATTTACAGGTCGTTTATCTCCTGCCTTTTTAGGCACCCAGACTCTTCCATCATTCCTTAAGCTTTCACTCATTAATGTTAACTTGGATTGCTGCTCACCGTGCAAAGGTAAACAGGTAGGATGAATTTGTGTATAACAAGGATTTGCAAAAGCTGCACCTTTTTTATGTGCACGCCATATTGCTGTTGCGTTACAATTCATTGCATTGGTGGATAAGAAAAATACTCTTGAGTAACCGCCGGTTGCAAGACAAACAGCATGAGCAGAATATTTTTCAAGTTCACCTGTAACAAGATTTCTTGCAACAACACCTCTTGCCATACCATCAACTATTACTAATCCAAGCATTTCTCTTCTTGTAAACATTTTAACATTGCCAAGACCAACCTGCCTGCTTAAAGCGCTGTAAGCACCAAGCAGTAATTGCTGTCCCGTTTGTCCTCTTGCATAAAAGGTTCTTGAAACCTGCGCACCACCGAAAGATCTGTTATCAAGATAACCACTGTACTCACGTGCAAAAGGAACGCCTTGAGCAACACACTGATCAATAATACTATTACTTACTTCTGCAAGCCTGTAAACGTTCGCTTCGCGTGCGCGGTAATCTCCGCCTTTAAGCGTATCATAGAATAAACGGTACACGCTATCGTTATCGTTAGGATAATTTTTAGCGGCATTAATTCCGCCCTGCGCTGAAATACTATGTGCCCGACGTGGACTATCGTGGTAAGTAAGAACAGTAACATTATAACCAAGCTCGGCAAGTGAAGCGGCAGCCGATGCACCTGCCAAACCAGTACCAATAATAATTATTTCATACTTTCTTTTATTAGCAGGATTAACAAGCTTTACATTGAATTTATGATTACTCCATTTTTCCTGGAGGTTACCCTGCGGTATTTTAGCATTTAACTTTACCATTATTTACCTCCCATGAAATAAAAGTATAAAGGGAAAGAAGCAAAGCCAAGTGCAATAACTACAGCATACAACCTTCCCAGGAACTTAATTAACGGCGTATATTTTTTATGGTTCAATCCTAAACTCTGGAAAGAACTTTGAAATCCATGCCATAGATGAAACCCTAGCAAGAACATGCATAACAGGTACAGCAACGCATAAACCGGATCCTGAAAAAGAGCAATAACAATATCATACATTGTTACTCCAGGCTGAGGTTCTCCGAATTTATAAACATACCAGAAATTTTTTAAGTGAATTACAAGAAAGATAAAAATGATGCTTGCCGAAATCCACATTGTTCTGGATGACAATTCACTTTGAGGCTGCTGTGGTTTAACTGCATAACGTACAGGTCGCGCAAAAAAGTTACCAAGGGTTAATCTTATTCCCTCATAAATATGAAGGATAAAACCAAGGAAAAGAACAACCTCGATTACAAGAATAACATAGTGGAATGCTGATTCGGTTAACGTTTCAACATAAAGATTAAAAGCATCCCGGCCAACATAAAGGAAACTGTTGCCGAAAAGATGAATTACAAGGTAGATAAGTAAAAATATTCCGGACAAAGCCATTAAATATTTTTTACCAAGAGATGAGTTAATTGCCTGAGTAAACCAACCCATTAAATCCTCCTGTGGAATTGATGAAAAATTTTTGTACGCCCGGTTTGAATAGTAATTTCATAAGTGGGTGATATATTAAGAAATTTCCGTGAGAAATTAAATATGATTTTCTTTTAAAAATATTTTTCCCATTAAAAAAATATTTTAAACCTGAAGAAAGATAATATTTGACTTTTTCTAAAAATCGGACAATATTGGACACAAGTTTTGTATCAATGTTGCAAGGGCGAATCTAATTTAATATAAAATTTATTCTAAGGTATCCCGGATTTCTTTTCAAGAGCTGTAAAAATTAATATGAGGTCAAACATGAAAAAACTATTACTTGCTCTCTCACTTTTATTTACACGTTTCCTTTTTCCCCAGGTTGATTCTACCGACAATATGTGGCTATACTCTGCTGTTGCAGGCATTAATATAAATCAAATTGCGCTTAGTAACTGGGCAGCAGGCGGTGATAACGCAATAAGCTGGACTTTTGTGAGTAATGCAAAAGCAGATTATAAATCTTTACCCTGGATACTTAAAAATACTTTTAAACTTCAGTATGGCAGAACTAAATTAGGCAGCGATGATTACAGAACCAATGACAATGAATTATACCTTGAGAATGTTTTATCTTATAATATTGGCTGGATTGTAGATCCGTTTTTCAGTAATTCAGTTAGAACATATGTTTCATCCGGGTTTGATTATAAGGCAGAGCCGGTTAAAAAGACTGCTGACTTTTTCGATCCGGGTTACATTACACAAAGTATTGGATTTACTTATAACAAATCAAAAGCAATAAGTTCACGAATTGGAATTGGATTCCAGGAGACAATAACAAATAATTACAGGCAATACTCAGATGATCCTGAAACAACTTTTGAACTTGAAAGTTTCAGATTAGATACTGGTATTGAATCCGTAACCAACAGCGAAATTACCTTGGACGACAACCTTCTTTTTACAAGTATGCTCAGACTTTTTTCAACCTTTAAAGAACTTGATGTTTGGGATGTAAGATGGGACAATACCATTTCTGCTAAAGTAAATAAATATATTTCTGTTAATATTAATGTACTTACGGTGTATGAGAAAAGACAATCTCCCAAAACCCAGTTAAAAGAAGCACTTCAACTAGGAATAGTATATACAATATTCTAAACTTATTAAGTAAAGGAGATAGGATTATGAGCTTACTAAAAGAATTTAAAACCTTTGCAATGAGAGGAAATGTAATTGACCTTGCAATTGGTATTATTATAGGTGCTGCCTTCGGCAAGATTGTCAGTTCCTTCGTAAATGATATCCTGATGCCTCCAATCGGAGTGTTGTTGGGCGGAATGGATTTCAGCAATCTTTCTGTTATATTAAAATATGCCGATGACGGTAAGCCGCTTGCGACATTAAATTATGGAGTCTTTATTAATGCAATTATCGATTTCATAATTGTTGCTTTCGCAATATTTCTTGTTATTAAAGCTATCAATCAATTTAAAAAGAAAGAAGAAACCGCCCCGGCAGAACCACCTAAGCCATCAAATACCGAAGTCTTGCTTGGTGAAATACGGGATTTATTAAAAACAAAGTGATTTTGATTACAGAAAAAAATAATTAAATTAATCTGGGTAAATTGACAATAGTATAGTTTTAAGTTTTTTTTTATATTAAAAGCACAAAAAAATAATTTGAGGCACATTATGGTTAAAAGATACGTCTCTATCATTTTTACTCTGGTTACCTTCTTGGTAATTTTTAGTAGCCAGAGCTTATCTCAGTTCAAAGATTACAGTTACAAAGTCGGCCTGCAAGGAAATTACCTGATTCCAGGAAATGAATATACAGAAGATAAATGGAATAATTCCTGGTTAATCAGACCTTATGCTACTTTCCAATTATCAAAAATGTTTGACCTTGGTTTAGGTATTGGTTATGGCTGGCAGGAAGGTGAAGATTATCTTGGTTCTCAATACAAGAGTAGTTTCATCCCTCTTGATTTAAGATTAATTTTCAGTCCGATATGCTCCGATGCAGTTAATCCTTATATCTATTTGGGTGCCGGTGGTGCTTATTGGTCATTAGATACTAAACCTCTATGGAAAGATAAGTATACTCCTTCTGATGACAATGGAATAACAGGATTAGGCGAAGTTGGTTTAGGTTTGGAAATAGCTTTAGGTGAAAGCTGGGCTGTGGATTTAACAGGTGGCTTTAATGCATTCCTAACAGATGATTTCAATGGCCAGGCTTCTAATCTTAAGGATAAAACATTGCATGATTACGACAGATACATCAATGTTGGTTTAGGCATTGAGTATATCGTGGGCGGATGCGACACAGATGAAGATAACGACGGCATTAACAAATGCGATGAAGAGAAATTCGGTACCGATCCTGCAAATCCTGACACCGACGGTGATGGCTTAAAGGATGGTGAGGAAATTCTTACTTACAAAACAAATCCTCTTGATCCTGATACAGATAAAGATGGCTTAAAGGATGGTGAAGAAGTTCTTACTTACAAGACAGATCCTAACAAAGCTGATACAGACGGTGACGGATTGAAGGACGGAGAAGAGGTTCTTACATACAAGACAGATCCGTTGAATGTTGATACCGATGGTGATGGATTGAAAGATGGTGAAGAAGTTCTTACTTACAAGACAGATCCAACCAAAGCTGATACAGATGGTGATGGATTGAAAGATGGTGAGGAAGTAACTAAATACAAGACTGATCCTCTGAATCCTGATACAGACGGTGACGGATTGAAAGACGGTGAGGAAGTTACAAAATATAAGACAGATCCTCTAAATCCTGATACAGATGGTGACGGATTGAAGGATGGAGCAGAAGTTCTGACACATAAGACTAACCCACTTGATCCTGATACTGATAAAGGTACAGTAAAAGATGGTATAGAAGTCAATAGGGGAACTGACCCATTAGATCCAAAAGATGATATAATCTTTAAGGGTGCAGAAATTCACCTTGTTGTAAACTTTAAGACTAACAGCGCTCAAATACTTCCTGAATATTATGATAGTCTGAAATCTGTTTCAGAAAAGATGAAACAATCACCTGAACTTGAGTTCATCATTGTTGGACATACAGATGATGTTGGTTCAGATGCTTATAATATGAAGTTATCAAAACGCAGAGCAGAATCTGTCAGAACATGGTTTATAAAGAATGGCGGAATACCTGCTGCTAAAATTAAAACAGAAGGTAAGGGTGAAACAGAACTTATCATGAATACTGATGGTACTGTTAACAGACCTGCAAGCAGAAGAATAATAATGAACGTTCCTAATAAATAGGATACAGAAAAAGCCCCGTTGAAGAACGGGGCTTTTTTTATTTTAAATATTTACGAATTGTTGTTGAGTCTGCCCCGTAAATATACCATAAACCACCGCTTGTAATTTCTTTCCTTGATGAAAGCTTAGGAAACTCTATTTGCTCCCAGCTTAATCCAATTCTTGTAAAGAATGTCCGATCATTTACAGTTAAGGATTTTTTAATTGTATCACAAAAAATAATTCCTCTAACACCACAATTAAATAATCTTGTTTTATATTCTCCTATTGTTGGTTTCGGTCCTGCTAATACATTTGGTAATATAAAAGCAACTGTTCCATTTTGCAGAGGAGCTTTAAATAAAGAAGACGGAAAAGATTTTTTTTGATTCTTATAGCTTAAAATAAATCCTTCGCTAATAACGGAGTTTAAATCAAATGTATGAATAACAACCGGGCGGGGTAAACCTCTTACAAATAAACTTGATTCAAAAACAGCAGAAGGATCATAAGGTTGCTCAGTAAAAGTTTTTATTATGAAGGGAATTGAGTTTGCATCCAGTATTTTCTTCTCATTCAGCAAACTCGAGTCAACAGGATTTTTTTCATTCACAAGGCATACAACACTTTTAACTCCTGGAGTAACAATAAAATCCATTACTTCTTTCCCGTTCGGGTAAGGTGTAAAATAAATACCGTCATCAAGTTTTATAATATTTCCTTTCTCAAAGAATTTAGTATCTGTTAATTTTTTAAGATTATTTTTATCAATGGTAACCTTTTCTTTAATATCGGAATCAATCAGGTTCCTGAAAAGATTCACACGTCCTTCATTGTTAAATTCATGCACAAAGTATTTCCCCTTCTCTTTTTCAAATATCGCGTCAACATTTTTCAGCATATTTTTATCATAGTTATACCCTGGAATTAAAGGAATCGATATTAATTCAATCCCAACTTCTTTTGATGAGTTTAATTCTTCCCGGAGTAGTTTTGATTCAAAGGGATAATTTTCCGGATGCATTAAAGTAATAACAGATTTGTATCCTTGTTTTTTTAGCTGATATAATTCTTCCCTGCCGGGATAAGAACCAAAAGTAAATTCAATATCATTATAACTTGTTTTGCTCTTATTTACACCGGTATTAATTAACAGTTGAGGGTAAACCCAGATTATAACCGCTAAGGAAAAAGCTGACAAATTGATAAAACCAAATAACCATTTAAACAAGTTTATTTTAGAAGTAACTAAAAATGATGTTAAAACAAGAGAAATGTATATAAGAACTAATGCTGCAACCAGGACAATAAAAGAGTAAAATAAATTCACTGCTACTGGTGAAGCATTGGAATTAAGCAGGAACAACTTTATGGTTCCGGAAAAGTATAAGAAATAGATTGTAATTGACGTAAAAGAGGTTAAAATAAAATTCACAAACCAGATAATTAAATTTTGTATTCCCAGTTTGAAAAACTTTATCTCAAAATTTTTTCTGATGGACATTTTGTTTCCTGTTTTATAATCGGGATAAAAATAATACTATTTATGAAAAAAGCATATCATAATTTAACCTTTGCAGTCGTCAACAGTAACCCGGCCTCGGGATTTATAACCCGGCTTTTTCTGCCAATTCGGTGGAATTCATTCGAACTACTTTAATCCGCCGTATTAATTTATCTGCAAAAAGAATAATGAATTAATCAAAAGTTTACTTTATTTTGAGGTATAAATTCAGACTAATAAGAATTAATTCTTTACCTATGAAAGAAAACACTAAAATTGTATACGCAGAAGACGACAAGATAATTGCCCGGCTTACAATGATAAAACTAAAAACAGCCGGTTTTGACGTTCATTATTTAGATAACGGAAACGATGTTTTGAATTCGATAAAAACGGTTCTTCCAAGTATTGTATTGCTGGATATTATGATGCCCGGTAAAGACGGAATTACAATTCTTAAAGAGATGAAACAAATCCCTGAAGTAAAGGATATCCCCGTTATTTTTCTTACTTCCTTAAGCGATAAAGGTTCTGTTACCGATGGACTTAAATTCGGGGCCGCAGATTATGTTCTTAAACCATATACTACCGATAACCTGATACATAGAATAAGGAAACAAATTAGATCAACTTAAAAAAATAAAGGGGGCTTTATGAAAAAACTATTCAGCATTGCGTCATGGAATGTTGAACATTTTAAGAAGGATGCCGCGCGTATTGAAAGGATTATCAATTTCTTAAAATTGCAGGCGGCCGATGTGTTTGCCTTATACGAAGTTGAAAGCTCAGTTGTTTATGATTCGATTGTTTCAAATTTTCCGGACTATAATTTCCATATAACCGAAGGCGCACAGACTCAGGAAATATTAGTTGGAGCAAGAAACTCCTTAACTTCCTTCTTTACTCAAAAAACCGAATTCAAATCCGGTAACACTTATCTTAGACCGGGAGCTCTGCTTACTATAAGAATTGAGGACGAAGATTATCCAATACTTTTTCTTCATACAAAAAGCAGCACAGAACCAATTGGTCTGGGAATAAGAGATGATATGTTTTCGCGGGCATTCTCATTCAAGAAATTTTTGGACGGCATTTCCGTTAAAGCAGGTAAAGGAAATTCCAATTTCATTTTTCTTGGTGACTTAAATATTATGGGAATGGATTATCCTTACAATAAGGAAATTACATTTAAGCAGGAGCTTAAAAAACTTACCGATGATGCAGCTAAAATAAAAATGAGAGTGCTTACTAAAAATTCAAATTTCACATGGTGGAATGGACCTTCAAGCAGAATGAAACCAATGAGCCTTGACCAGGTAGTGGTGTCAGAGCAAATTCAATTTTCACTCTTTAAGAAAAAGGAAGTTGATGTTAGAGGTTGGGTTAATGAAAATACAGACGCCGCTAAAGGTGCCTGGATTATGAACTATTCAGATCACTCACTTTTGTATTTTGAAATAGTAAAATAAAAGAGGCTGTCTAAAAAGTAATTATTCAAATTATATAGAACGCAGATGACACAGATTTAATATGATTTTCGCTGCTTTTATATTTGATATACTACTTTTTGGTCAACCTCTTTGTTAAAGATTATTTAAGTGAAAATATAATCTGATCTGCAAGTATATTAGCCGATTCTTTTAGTAATGGATCATCAAGTCTGTCTTCAGTTGGTGCGACCTCACCTTTCTGAAGCAGTTTTAATCCTGCAGCCTGTCTTCTTTCATTAAGTCTTTCTAGTCTTTTATTTTCAGCTTCTTCTTTTTCTTTTTTGCGTTGTTCAAGATTAAGAGAAAACTCTTTTCTGTGCCGTTCAGATTTATAATCGTTAATCTCTTCAATCAGGTTCTGAAAATCCACACTTGCTTTAATTCTTTCTTGGTGCTTCTTATCAAGGTTTGTAATTAAATTATTCTCATCAGGTAAAGGATCATATTTAGTTGGTTTAATTTGATCCCATGGTAATGAGCTGGGTTCAGAACTCTCACGGAACTCATTTGAATCGGCAGATGAAGGAAATTTTATATCAGGTATAACACCAAGTCTTTGAGTACTTCCGCCGGTAACCCTGTAAAACTTTGCGATAGTAACTTTTAACTGGCCGAGTTTTGTTGTGTCACCTAAATTCAATCTGTTCAAATCAATCAGGTTTTGCACTGTTCCTTTGCCAAAAGTTTGCTCGCCAAGAATTAATCCCCTGTTATAATCCTGAATTGCCCCGGCAAAAATTTCGGAGGCGGAAGCGCTTGAACGGTTAACAAGAACTGCTAATGGTCCGTCATAAATAACACCAGTATTCCTGTCCTCACCAACTTCAACTAAGGTATTTGAATTTTTAACCTGGACCACCGGTCCCTGGTCAATAAAAAGTCCCGTAAGATCAATTGCTTCCTGAAGTGAACCGCCGCCATTATTTCTAAGATCAACAATTACTCCGTCAACTTTTTCATCTTTTAATTCAAGCAGTAATTTTTTTACATCGCGTGTGGCATTTTTATAATCCTTTTCACCGCGCTGCTGTGCTTCATAATCAAAATAGAAGGAAGGTAAAGTAATAACACCAAGCTTTATCGGGATGTTATTTTCATTAATATTTATTATTTCCTTTTTAGCTGCCTGTTCTTCTAATTTAACTTTGTCGCGTACAAGTCTTATTTCTTTTGGAGTTGAATTAGTTCCAAGTTCAGCCTTAAGTATTTGAAGTCTTACAATAGTACCTTTTGGTCCGCGTATAAGTTTAACAACATCATCAAGGCGCCACCCGATAACATCAACCATTTTGCCGGTATCACCCTGCGCAACTGCAATAATCTTATCATCTTTGTGTAAAAGGTCACTCTTGAATGCAGGCCCGCCGGCAATTACTTCTGCAACCTTTGTGTAGTCATCTTCAGATTGTAAAGAAGCCCCTATACCTTCAAGTGAAAGGCTCATATTAATTTTAAAATTCTCTGATGTAACCGGCGAGAAATAATTTGTATGCGGATCAATATTCTCAGTAAAACTATTCATATAAAACTGGAACACGTCTTCATTATTCAGTTGAAGCATTCTTTTCTGGAAATTCTGGTATCGTTTTTTTAATGATGAAGCAGTTTCTTCCCATGTTTTATCCCGGAGCATTTCATTTATTGCTTCATTCTTAATTCTTTTTCTCCATGTTTCATTTAATTCATCTTCGCTTTTAGCCCATTGTGCACTTTTACGGTCAAAGGTGAAAGTCTCATTTATACTAAAGTCGGGCTCATTTTCAAGCAACTTAAAAATATATTCATCCCGTTCTTTTAGCCTTTTTACAAAACGGTTATAAATTTCATAAGCAGAGTTAAGTCTTCCTATTTTTATTTCATCATCAAGTCTGATGCGGAATTTATTGAACTCATCTATATCTGATTGAAGGAAATAACTTTTATTGTAGTCAAGAGCATCAAGATAATTTTCAAGAATTTTTCCAGCTAAGGAATCATTCAAACTGAATTTATTATAATGATATCTGTTCAGTATACTCAGAATAAGGAGATCTGATTTTGAATGCTTCGATTCCGGTTTATATGTAAATGATGAATCTGAAGGTTCATAAATTATTTTTCCGAACGAGCTTGTTGCAGAAAACAGAACAACAAAAATTAAAATTTTAAATGCGATCTTTTTCATAAATATCCGTTTAGTTATTTAAGAATTAAACAAATCTGGAATATATTAGTTTCAAAAAACTCAGAGAACTTTTTTTACCAATACCTTATCAATCCGGTTTCCATCCATATCAACCACTTCGTAAGAAATACCATCACTTTCAAATTTATCTCCCGAGCGGGGAATTTTTTCAAGTTTCATCATAATAAACCCGCTTATAGTCTGGAATCCTTCTTCTAATTCACCTTCAAGAGTTTCTATGTTAAATAATTCCTTAAAATTATCAACAGGAATTAACCCGTCAATTAACCAGGAACCGTCATCTCTCTTAATTGCTGCAGGTTCATCCTGCCCATCCGATGCGGGAAATTCACCCAGCACCTGTGTTACAATATCATTAACGGTAACTAATCCCTGTATGCCACCGTATTCATCAATAACAATTGCCACATGATTTTTGGTTTCCTTAAACTTTTCAAGCAATGTAAGCGCACGTGAAGTCTCAGGTATATATAACGGACGGATAAGATTTTCTTTAATGGAGATTTCTTTCTTTTCGAGGAGTAAATTGAATAAATCTTTAATCCGGATAATCCCCAGCATATTATCTATTGTATCTTCGCATACAGGATAATATGAATATTTTGTTTCAGCAATTATTTTAAGATTTTCTTCAAGTGATAATGAAACATCAAGCCAGGAAATTTGTGTTCTTGGCGTTAAAATAGATTCTACTCTCTTATCTCCGAATTTGAACACTGAGTCGAGGATATCTTTCTCTGTCTTTTCAATAATTCCTGCAGTCTTTCCTTCACGGATTAATATTTTTATTTCCTCTTCTGTTACAGTTGGTTCCGTAGATGGTTTAATTCTGAGAAGCTTAAGAATTACATTTGATGAAACTGTAAGGAAACTTACTACCGGTTTTGCTATTGTAGAAATCCAGTTCATTGGCACGGCAACTAATAGTGCAATTTTCTCCGGGTTATTGATTGCGATTCTTTTAGGTACCAATTCGCCTACTATAAGTGAAAGATATGTAATGAGTGAAACGACAAGAAAATATCCAAGGAACTGGCTGTATTCCTTTAGTGCAGGAAATTGATTGAAATACTGCACAAGTTTTTCTGCTAAAGTAGCGCCGCTGAATACACCTGCAATAATTCCAATAACGGTAATTCCAACCTGTACGGTGGATAAAAATTTCCCCGGTGAATTAAAAAGCTCAAGAGCAATTTTATATCTTTTATGTCCCTTCTTTGCAAGATGCTCAAGCCGGGCTTTTCTTAATGAAACGACTGCAATTTCCGACATTGCAAAAATCCCGTTCGCAATAAACAAAACCAAAAGGATGAGTATTTCAACAGCTATATTTTCCATTCAAAATCATTTTTTTCTATTCAAAGATACTAAAAAAGAATTTTGTAATTCAGTTTAGTATTTATAATCTTAACTCCGATATAGGAATGAATCAATGGAAGAATCATCAAGGGAAAAAGAAAGAGAAGAATTAAAAGAATTCAACAAATGGGTAAAACAAAGAATAATATTTTAACTCACCCCTAGCTAATGAGACGACAAAAATCCCCTCTCTTGGCAAGAGTGCCTGCCTTGCCGCAGGCAGGGGGAAAACCTGCAACAGCAGGTTGGGGTGAGTTTTGTTGAAAATAAATAAGAGTTTTCATTTTCTATATATGAATTGAGGTTTTAATATGAACCAGAATTTCTGCTCCGGTCCCCTGGTAAGTTAAAAAAATATTTTAAGCTGAAAGACTTTTATGTTCTTCATGTCATTTAAAATAAATATTATTATTAGTACTATGTAGCCATTAAAAAATTCTTT
>CAZIDB010000093.1:13834-17436 GCA_964537965.1 uncultured Melioribacter sp.
TGTCATTTAAAATAAATATTATTATTAGTACTATGTAGCCATTAAAAAATTCTTTTTGAGGTTTTTATGAGGTCAATTCTTTTAATTATTTTAATTACAGCTATGATTACAACACAAGCACAGCAAATATCCGTTCCATATTCACGTTATGTATTACCTAACGGATTAACAGTTCTCTTGCACGAAGATCATTCAACGCCAACTGTAAGTGTTAATACCTGGTTTCATGTAGGATCTGCAAATGAAAAACCGGGCAGAACGGGCTTTGCTCATTTATTTGAACATCTCATGTTTGAGGGTTCGGGAAATGTTCCTGAAGGAAAATTTGACGAATGGCTTGAAGCTGCCGGCGGAGAAAACAACGGATCTACAAGCAACGATAGAACAAACTACTGGGAAAATGTTCCTTCAAATGCTTTGGAACTCGCTCTCTTTCTTGACTCTGACAGGATGGGCTATTTAATTAATGCTATGACACAGGAGAAACTTGACGGACAAAGAGACGTTGTTAAAAATGAAAAACGCCAGAGTTACGACAATGCTCCTTATGGTCAATCTGAAGAAATAATTTACAAGAATCTTTATCCTGCAGGTCATCCTTATAATTGGACAACAATCGGTTCAATGGCAGATTTAAGCGCAGCAAGTTTTGAAGATGTTGTTGAATTTTTCAAACTCTATTATGCGCCAAACAATGCATGCTTATCAATTGCGGGAGATATTAAAACAGGTGAAGCGATAAAACTTGTTGAGAAGTGGTTCGGAGAAATACCTAAAGGAAAACCTGTACCAATGATTGATCCCGTGCCGGCGCAACTTAATGAAGAAAAAATTATAACTCTTGAAGATAAAGTACAATTACCAAGATTGTACATTAACTGGATATCCCCGGCCCAGTACACACCTGGCGATGCGGAAATGGATATTCTCGGCGCAATATTATCAAGAGGGAAAAATTCAAGGCTTTATAACAAACTTGTTTATGAACTCCAGATAGCGCAGGATGTTTTTGCTTATCAAAGTTCGGGAAAAATTTCATCTCAGTTTATGATAGTAGCAACCGCAAGAGCAGGTCATTCCTTAGATGAAATAATGAAAGTTATTCAGGATGAGATAGATAAAATTAAAAATGAACCGCCGTCAGAAAGGGAAATTCAAAGAGCAGTAAACCAATATGAAGCTGCTTTTCTTGATGCGCTTGAACGATGCGGCGGCTTTGGTGGCAAAGCTGATATGCTGAACGGCTATTATTATTTAACCGGCAATCCGGATTATTTTAATGAGGATTTATCCCGCTACAAAGCCCTTAGCGCAAAAGATATTCAGGCGGTTGCCAATACGTATTTGCCCAATGAAGGCAGAGTAATTTTAAGTGTTGTTCCAAACGGTAAAACTGATTTAGCTATTAGGGAGGGCAAATAACATGAAGACGTTAATTAAATTATCTTTAGTAGCAATAATGGTTTTATTCAATATGAAAAATATAAACGCACAAAAGCCGGACAGATCAAAATTACCCGAGCTTCCGCCGCCAGCTAAACTGGTTCTTCCTGCAATAGAGCAGTTTGAACTATCTAACGGTTTGAAAGTTTTTTTGATGGCGAAACACGAAGTACCTCTTGTTCAACTAAATCTTATTGTAAAAACAGGCAGCATAAACGACCCTAAGGATAAAGCAGGTCTTGCTAATATTACTGCTGATATGATGGACGAAGGAGCTGCCGGTAAAAATTCACTGGAATTAGCGGACGCAATAGACTACCTTGGCGCTAAAATAAATACAAACAGCGACCAGCATTTTACCGGAATTTATCTTCATACCCCACTTTCTAAATTTGATGACGCATTAAAATTGTTTGCAGATATTTCGCTTAAACCGGAATTTCCACAGAATGAACTTGAAAGAAAAAAGAAGGAAAGACTGACTACAATTATGCAGTGGTTCGATCAACCTAATGCAATTGCTTCAGTTTCATTTAGCCAGTTACTTTACGGTAAGGACAACCCTTATGGCAAACCTGCAATCGGGTATGAACAAACAATTAAAAATTTCTCCTCCAACGATTTAAAGAATTATTATCAGAAATACTTCAAAGCTAATAATGCTTTTATAATTGCAGTCGGAGATATTAAAAAGGAAACGCTTTTAACTAAACTGGAAAATTATTTTGGCAAATGGGAAAAAGGTAATGTAACCATTAATGAATTGGAAAAACCGGAACAGGTTAAAACCACAAATATTTGTTTAATTGATAAACCCGGCTCTGCACAATCAGTAATATATATCGGTAGAATTGGTGCAGCACGCGATACCAAAGATTATTTTGCCGTTTCAATTATGAATACAATTCTCGGCGGATCATTCTCATCAAGGTTAAACCAGAATTTAAGGGAAACGCATGGTTATACTTACGGTGCCGGATCAAGATTTTTGATGAGATTGTTCCCTGGTCCATTTGTGGCTTCATCGCAGGTACAAACTGAAGTAACTGATAAAGCCTTACAGGAATTTTTTAATGAGTTTAAAAGAATAAATGAACCGATTCCCAACGAAGATTTAACAAGAGGAAAAAATTATCTTGCACTTGGTTATTCTGATAATTTCCAGACAGTATCAGATATATCCGGACAAATAGAAGATCTTGTAAGGTATAATCTTCCGGAAAATTATTTTAACGAATATGTAGATAAGATACTTAACGTACCGGCAGATGAAGTTAATAATTCCGCAAAGAAATATATTAATTCAGAACAGATGCTTGTAGTTGTTGTGGGAGATAAAGCAAAGATTGAGGACGGTATAAAAAAATTAAATCTCGGTGATGTTAAAACTTATTCAATTGAAGATATGCTCGGAAAGGTTCCGCAATTGACTAATTAGACCAAGTCATTTACTATTTCAGCATCCTGGTTTCTAAGTTAATAATATAAGTTAACAAACCAGGACGCTGTTTTATTTCATTTATTAGTGATTCTAAAATTAAAGGAGGAAATATGGCAGCAAAAAAAATTCTCATGCTTGTCGGCGATTTTGTGGAAGATTACGAAGTAATGGTTCCTTTTCAATCTTTGCTTATGGTTGGGCATACCGTTCATGCAGTTTGCCCCGGCAAAAAAGCCGGAGAAAAAGTTAGAACAGCAATTCATGATTTTGAAGGCGATCAGACTTACAGTGAAAAACCCGGTCATAATTTTGGGCTTAACGCTACATTCGATGAAGTGAAAGCAGAAGATTATGATGCGCTTGTAATTCCAGGCGGACGTGCACCTGAGTACCTGCGATTGAATAAATCAGTAATCCAGGTCGTTCGTCATTTTGCAGATAAGAAAAAACCAATTGCCGCAATTTGCCATGGCCCGCAGATACTTGCCGCGGCCGGGATTTTAAAAGGATTTAGCTGCAGTGCTTATCCTGCTGTTGGACCCGAAGTAGAAGAAGCAGGAGGAAGATTTGCAGATATACCGGTAGATAAAGCATATGTGGATGGTAATCTTGTTACTGCTCCTGCCTGGCCGGCTCATCCTGAGTGGATTGCAAAATTTCTGCAGGTGCTTGGCACTAAAATAGAACTTTAGTTATAAACAGTCCTTCCTCTTTTAAT
>CAZIDB010000094.1:0-17194 GCA_964537965.1 uncultured Melioribacter sp.
CTGCTAAATTCAATCCATGAATACAACATGATAACGGTTCCGCAAAAACAGCATTGTAAAAATTCACATCACTTGGTAAAAGATAAACCTGGCTAAAAGGAACAGCCGAGTACTCCTCGAAACCACCGTTATGTGTAACGCCAAGCGCAACAAGGTTTTCACAAAGATTAATTTTTCCGGCTTTGCAATATTCACAATAACCGCAATGGATGTTAGGATTTATTGCAACTTTTTCTCCAATACTAAATGAATTCGCTTGTTTACCAACTTCAACTATTTCTCCGCAATATTCGTGTCCGAGAACAACAGGAGGTTTGGATGGAGATTCTCCATTGAAGATATGGAAATCAGTTTTGCACACACCTGATGCAGCAACTTTAACCAGGACTTCTTCAGGTTTAATTACCGGAATAGCCAGGTCTTGTAATTCTATTATCTTCGTATTTTTGAATACTGCTGCATTCATTTTATTTTTTCACACTTCCTGTTGACTGACGAATAACCAACTCAGTAGGAACAAGAATTTTTTTAGGTGACTTAACTCTGTTCTTAAGAATATCTTTCATTAATCTGAAAGCTTCAATACCCAATTCCAGTTTCGGAACGCTTATAGTGCTTAAAGGTGGATCGAGCAATAAATCTGCTTCAACATCGTCAAAGCCAATAAGTGAAATATCCTCAGGTACCTTAATATTGTTATCCTTTAGATATTGCATCACTCCAATTGCCATTGCATCATTACAGGTAAATATTCCTGTAATTTTTTTGTTTTTCGAAAGAAGTTTTTTTGCAGCCTGATATCCATTTTCTCTTGCAGGATAAATTTCATCTGTAATTGTATTGTAATTAGGATTTACGGAAATACCATTTCGTTCTAACGCAATTTTATAACCCTGGAATCTATCCCGAATACTAGGATGTTTAATATCAGCACCGATAAATGCAATATTCTGATGACCTAATTCAAGCAAGTGCTGCACAGCCTGCAATGCCCCGGAAACGTTATCAATAAGAACTACGGGATATTTTTCAGATGGTGGATAATAATCAACAAAAGCCAAAGGCATCTCATATTTTTCAAGATCCTTAATTATTGTATCCGGTACTTTTCCTGCAATAATTATCCCATCAATATTGCGTTCAAGAATAAATCTTGGAAGTTTATCTCCTCTTTGAAAATCTGACGGAATAGTAGTGAGCAAAATGTAATACTCATAATTGCGGGCTTCAAATTCGGTTCCGAGAAAAATTCTTGTATAGAAAGGTTCGGAGCGAAGGAAGTGATCCTCAGTTAAAATAAAACCGATATTTTTAGTTTTCCTGGAAACGAGTCCTCTCGCCGTGTGTGAAGGGTGGTAATTAAGCTCCTTGATAGTTTTGTTAACCAAAAGTTTAGTCTCAGGTGAAATTCTTTTATGGTTATTAATAACCAGGGAAACAGTTGCAATTGACACATTTGCTTTTTTAGCAACGTCCTTAATTGTTGGTTTCATGTTAAACTCGGTTAAACGTTTAACCACAATTTAATATTTTTAACCCATGAATGTCAAATTAATTTTTATTTCAAAATATATTTTCTGAAAGAGAGTTTTTTTGAAGTCGGATAAAACTAACAATTCTTTCAAACGAAGCTGATCGTTAAGAATCCGGAATTATTAGAGAGATAATTAAAATTTTGCTCAGTAACGCAAGGTTAAAAATGCTCCTCATCAAAGAATAAATTAATATGGTTTACACCCATATTCTTAAGCTCCTTAATGAATTCTGCATTCTGGTTCATTTCTTTTAAGCGGATATAATATGAAAGCTCAAATCCATCCCCATTACCCAAAGATTTAATATTGATAAGCTTATACGATTTGCAATATTTTTTTATCACTGTTAAATACGGTGCTTCATCATCACCATTTTCTTCCTGGTAATAAAACTGAAGCAGGTATTCTTCTTTTGATGTGTTAATGATACTTGATTTTGTCAATATCAACAGGACAAGCCCAATAAAGATAGTACCGCCAAATGCAACAGATAACAGGCCGACACCGGCAGCCATTCCAATTGCCAATGAAAAGAAAATAAAAATTATATCAAGGGGATCTTTTACTGCGGTTCTGAATCTGATGATTGACATTGCTCCTACAAGTCCGAATGCACGCGCCAGATTATTTCCGATTATCATAATTACAATTGAGGTGATGAGAGTAAGAATTATCAGTGAATTCAAAAATGAATTTGTATACCCGGAACCCGTATAAGTTTTTTTATAGAAGAATCCTATTATCAAACCGCATATTAAAGCAATGGTTAGATTTTTAATAAGGTCAGCAAATGAAACCGAAAAGTTTAATATGTTCTGAAAATCATATAGCATTTAAACCGCTTCCTTACGATAGAGTTGTTGCTGTAGAGCAGGATTCGAAAAAATAAATTGCCTGAAGTTTGTTATACATTGCCTCGACATTTCTGCATCAACACATATTTGATATTTTGATACTGCTTGTCTGACCAAACTATACTTGTTAATTATTTTCTGGTAATTCTCTGATACACCTTTGAAAAATTTCAATTCAAGCACAAAATTATTAAGCATGACCTTTCTTAAAATATTTTCTTCGTACAAGTCGTTAAAATTCGGGAATGGTGCATAACGCAAATTTTTATCAAAAGTGATTCTTATGTTGGAATCAAATTTGGAGAAGAATGCTTCACGATCATAAACAACAAGTGAGACGGGTTTTAATGTCTTTCTGTTTATGTGATAAAAAAATCTATTTGCATCTTCAATTGAAGTTGGTTCTTTCCGGATTATATAACTTTCAATATCTCCTGTAAGAAACAGGTCATCAAGGTTTTCATATTTTAACTGTGCCCTGTTTTTATCAATAAAGTTTTCAAGCTTTCTTTTAATTTCAAGGAAGACAATATTGTTATCCCCGTATTCGTTATAACCCCTTATTCTTATCTTCTTTCGCATCTTCACACCTTCAACTTTTTCCCTGTAATAATCCATACTAATGTTGTCGTAATAAATGCTTCGTATAGTATATTCTTTTTGAGGGCGTATTTCCGAATACTTATCAAGCTCAACAAAAGGAAGTAAATCCTTTCTAAGTTCATCAAGATAACGGACCGGTACTAAATATTTGTATTCTCTTCTAAGCATTCATCAACTAAAAAAGGATTTAAGAATTCGTTTTAAATAATCCAAAGGACTTAAAGGTCTGCACTCTATCTTGCTTGCGACAATCAACCCCGGTAATAATCCCGCATGCCCTTGTGGAATTTTGGCTGTAATAATAAAGACTTGCCCGTTATTTATTAAATGAACAGCGTTATCAATCTCTGCAATAGCAACATCGTCAATTTTTCCCTGCATAGGAACATCAATTTGAATCGTCTGATTAATTGAAAGATTTTCTCTTTCTTCCCATAACACAGGTATTAAAACAACAAATTCTGTTGTATCCGAAACTACTAGTAAGGTATCAAGTTTATACGGATTGTTAACAATACCATTAATCTGAGATACAATTGTGTAATCATTAAATCTTTTTGATAAAGCATCGGCTTCTTCCTGCAGAGCTTTAATCTGAGATTTCAACAAATCAATTTCTTCTTTCTTAACACCGGTTTGAACAGATTGCAGCTGCGCCTCTGCAATACCAATATTTATTTCGTACAAATCACTTAAGCTCTTTGCAATTTCATATTCTTCCTGAGAGGCAAGATTCTTTTTATAAAGCTCTTCAAGATTTTTAAGAATTCTTTTCTGTTCTGCAGATTGCCGCTTGTTGTATTCAACCTGTTTAGCCGATTGATCCACTATTGATTTTTTCTCTCCCGTTTCAAGTACTGCAAGGTTTGCTTTAGCAACTTTTATTTCACCTCTTAAATCTATCAATTCTCTTTCAAGTTCATTTGAATACAGGAAGGCAATTGTATCATTAACAGCAACTGCAGACCCGTTTGAAATATTTTTATTAAATGAAAACTGAATTGCATCACCCCTAATAAATTGAAATGCTGAATAATTCGTACTTATACCCCGGACATTATCTTTCATTTCCATAACAAGCGTACCATCTGCACCCTTTATAAAAAGCATTTCTTTTACAGGAAGAATTTTACCTGAAGTATTAATTGAGTACGGAATTTCTATTGGTAGAGAAAGAAATAGAACTATCATAAGCAGGATTGCTCCCCAAATTATAATTTTATTTCGTCTTGAACTCTTCATTCTTATTTTTTCCTGTTTGATTATCAGCTAATTATTTTATCAATCATTTTTCCTCTGCAAGAAATATTTTTTTCGGCACTGTTTTCATCATCCTTATTTATCATTATCGTCAAACGACAATAGATTTTATACTGCCTGCATAAATTCTATGAATTTCTTATTTCATATATTCTATAGGACAAAGGAATTACTTAGCCTTACATTGCAGTAAGTGGAATTTGAGTTTATTATTTTTTCCCTCTCCCGAAAATATTTTCCGTTTGATCTGTAATTCTGATAGTGATATTTCTTGTATGCCGCAGTTATAACGTTCCTTTTCAAAGATTTAAAAATTATCTTAATGAAAATAAGAAAGAATTGGATGCTATTGAAATTATTATTTTGAGAAAAATAAAACTCAACCTGCTTTAAAACCAAATACTTGTTTCTGCTTCTTATTGGCAATATTTTATAAAAACCTTTATTCATTTCTTTCGATGAAATCAATTATTTTTTTGTGAAAGAACTTAGCTGAACTCTAATCCATAATTCTAATTTGCCTGATGAATCCTGACTTTTACCCTGACCATTCGGCGGCATTCCACCACCGGGAGGCATATTACCACCCGACCTGCCACCTCCATCACCCGGCATACCACCTCCTTCACGCATTCCACCACCATTCGGGCTTTTCATCTCTTTCATTTGCAATTCAGGAATTTCAAATCCTATACTTATCATTTTGGATGTATCAGTATTTATTGCATAGAGAAATTCATCAGTAGCTTTAAGAGGAACTTTCATTTCATAAAAGAATTTTTCATTTGGATTGCTCATTTTAATTTGTATGCTTTTATTTTCGACAGACGAAAATATTGCTTCGGACTCACCTTCTTCGTTTAATATTTCAAACTGATTAAACTGCATCATTTGTTCAGGCTTTTGTCCACTCATATTTTTTGCCGGATCAAATTCTTCTATACCCTCCGGTCTTTCACCTTTTTTCATTCCAACCGGGAAATGCACTCCAAATGTTTTATCACTCTTTGCCTGCGAATCAAACCATACAATTAAACCATCTCTCATAATTTTCATCGGAAGGTTTCTATCATTTGTGGTCAGACTTAGGTAAATAAAATTTTCATCATTGCAAACATTCACAAGTACATTCGCATCTTTAATATAAGTACCGCTCTTCCAGTCATTGTTTATTCCATCAATTGAAATATTCTGTGTCATCCAATTACTTTTAATATTTATTTCATTACATCCACACAAGGAAAAAACAGCTAATGTTGAAGCGAAGAATAATAAATAATATCGTTTTAAATTTTTAATCATGATTGTTTTCATCGGTTATTGATTCTGTAGGTTAGACAAACACTCATATTCTTTTATTCCATCAAGTTTAAAAAACACTTGGAAAATTTTTCTGCTTCCGAAAAAAAATGATATCATTATGCGGAAATAAAAGCAGCCACACAAAATGTATGGCTGATTTATAAGGTACTAATTGATGATATTGATAAAAATATTTTTACCGTGGTGGTTTGTTTCTGTCAAAATCAGGCGGTGGATTTTTGCCATCAAATTCTGGTGGCGGTCCACCCGGACCCGCTCCTCTTCCCTGCGGATCATTGCCGGGTCCAAAACCTGGCGGCGGCGGACCTTTTCTTGTTGAGTCATTCGGAACAAATTTTTTCATTCTGTTCATCTCATCTTCGAATCTTTTTATCTGATCTTTATCAAGATATGGTTTTAATTCTATTCTTAACGTATCCAATAGTTTATCAATTTCTTTACGACTGTTATTCATAATTTTATCTGCTTTTTTATGGAAATTGAAAACCAAAGAATCTATTAATGGTTTTTGTTTTTCATCCGGCTTAATAATATTTCCAAAGATATCTACTATTCCGCGCGGCTGGCGTATATTTTTAAATTCATCAAATCTTTTCTTTATTAATATTTCACTAACCTCGAAACCAATCGCAATTCCAATTATCAGGGTAACGAGGATAATGATGAACGTCTTTGTATTTGTTTTTATCATAATGCACTCCAGAATATTTGAACAGAAGGATCTAAGGCATATTCGATTGGTGTCCGGTATGTGCCTAATATATTTTCAATTGACGAAACATTACCGTTATTGACATTATAAATGATAAGCAATGCAAGTACAACTGCGGCAGCATAAGCCACCTGCCTGAAGGATTTATTGAATGAATCCATCCAGTTTAGGTTTGCATTTGTCTTTGTTTCAGGATAGAATATTTTATTAAATACTCTTTCCTCAAAAAAAGGTTTAAATGAATCATCCGCAGCATTACTTACCGCATTCCTCATCACTTTAATTTGGTTATAAGTTTCCTCAAGTTCCGGCGACATTCTTAATTCTTCTTTTAATTTCTCAGCTTCTTTAATAGTAAGAATGCCATCAAAACTTTTGTAAAGCAATTTTTCTAATTTTTTAGTTTTCATAATTCTGCTATATATGGTTTTAAATAATCTTTTAATTTCATTTGAGCTCTTGCCAGCCTTGATAAAACAGTTCCGATTGGCAGATTTAAAATTTGAGCTGTCTGATCGGTTGAATACTCATCTATTAATCTTAGCACTAAAACCGACCTGTATTTCTCGTTCAATTTTTGTATTGCATTCTGAATTATTTCTTTGGTGTTGTTAAAATCGCCCTTATGGTTTGTATCCATTATATCTGTACCTTCTTCCTGCATCTTTTCAAATGATAACAACCTTCTGATTTTCCTTCTCTTTATTTCATTAAGAGACAAATTAATGGCAATCCGTGTTAGGTATGTTCCAAGACTTGACTCACCTCTGAAACTGCCTATTGCATTATAGAAGCGGATAAAAACTTCCTGGCCAATATCATCCGCATCGTCGCATTTACCAACCATTCCATTAATTGTAGCAGCTATACAACTTTTATAGCGTCTTACAATCTCTGCAAAAGCGGATTGATCCCCATCTTTGGTCTTCTCAATTAATTCTAAATCTGTTAAAACAGTAATTTCCAAACTTTTTACCAATTAACTTCCGCTTTTATTTATTAGACATTATTAAAGATTGTTTTATTCCAAATTGATGCGGAAGTTTTTCAGCAATGGAATAACGGTTGAAATTTATGAAGAAAGAAAATAAATGAGAAGAAATTAATTTTTACTCAGGTTATGGGAATAAACATCCAATGGGGTTTGTCTAATTGCTAAACGATTTATTAAACTCAGGTGACAAAATGCGAAAACTATCAATTGCTCTTTTCTTATTCTTCTTTTTCTCAGTTTCATTTGCACAAAAGGGACCGGGTCCTGATCCTAAGGAAATGATCTCTGATTTAAAATGTAAACTTGATCTAACGGACTCCCAGGTTAAAAAAGTAGAGAACCTCTTTGAGCAGAACCGTAAAAAAATGGATGCTCTTTTCAATAAAAATAAAGAAGACCGTGAAGCTTCCCACAATGCTATGAAAGAAATAATGGACAATACCGATAAAGAAATTGAAAAAATTCTTGATAAGAATCAGTTGGAAAAGTACAAAAAGATGATGAAAGACAGGAAGAATGATAAGGGAAGGAAAATGCCACCGCCAGATGGACAAGGAGATGGTGATAGAATGCCTCCTCCCCCACCGGATGATTTTTAAAATCGCTCCTTAATTATTTCTCAGTTTGCAATTGAAATGATTAAGACTGGTTAAATGAACTGATAATTACTTGCTGGAACTTAAAATGAAAAAAAAGATAATCATAATAACAACATTAGCAATAGGACTATTAATTGCTTCATACTTTATTTTCTTCAGCAGTGCAGATGCAAAGGAAAGCTATTCTTTTGGTGAACTGACTGAAGGTGATCTTAATGTTGTTATTACAAGCTCCGGTACACTTGAAGCTACCTCTACTGTTGATGTTGGCACCCAGGTGTCCGGAAAAATTACCAGGCTGTATGTTGATTTTAACAGTGAAGTTAAAAGAGGTCAGCTGCTTGCAGTTTTAGATACCGTCAATCTGGTTGAACAGGTTAGCGATGCACAGGCAAACCTTGCAAAAGCAAAGGCTGAATACAACCAGAAACTTGTTATTCATGAAAGGAATAAAATACTTTACGAAAAACAATATATATCCGAACTTGACTACACACAATCCCAAACGGATGTAGAAGCTTCATTGGCGTCTTACAAATCTTCACAGTCTGCTCTTGAAAGGGCAAAGACTAATCTTAGTTATGCCTACATTTACGCACCTATTGCAGGAAAAATTATAAACAGAAGTGTTGAAGAAGGCCAGACAGTTGCTGCAAGTTTTTCCGCTCCAACCTTATTTACCATTGCACAGGATCTTTCCTCAATGCGTATTCTTGCAAGTGTAGATGAAAGCGATATTGGCCAGATTAAAGAAGGTCAGAAAGTAAGTTTTACAGTTCAGGCTTATTCAGATAAAACTTTTGAAGGAACAGTTACACAAATTCGTCTCAACGCAACGGTTGCGTCTAATGTTGTTAATTATGTCGTTGTAATCAACTCAGATAACCCCGATAAACTCCTGCTCCCAGGAATGACTGCAACCGTTGATTTTTATGTTGAACAAAGAGAAAATGCTCTGCTTATTCCGAATACAGCTCTAAGGTTTGAACCTTCCGACGAAATGCTGGCAGAGATAAAAAAGAATATGGAAGAAGAAATTGCTTCTCTTCCGGATAGCATAAAGAATAAATTTAAAAACGGACCGCAGCAAGGTGGAACACCACCTGCCGGTATGCCTCCGTTAAATTCTGGAAATGGTGGTAAGGTTAATATGTCAAAAGTCTATTACCTTGATTCGATTGGAAAGCTAAAAATGACAATGGTAATGACTGGTCTTACTGATGGAAAAAATACAGAAGTGGTTAGAAGCCGCAACCTGAAATCAGGAATGAAAGTTATAACCGGTTTGCAGGATGTTGAATCGACAACAACTAAAAAAAGTTCTAACCCGTTAAATCAGAACCAGGGTGGGCCTGGTGCAGGCGGCCCGCCTCCGATGATGATGTAAATATCTTTTGCAGGAGATTAAGAATTTGAACGACACGATTATAAAAACAGTTAATCTGGCAAAGACATATAAAGTAGGTGAAATTGAAGTACCTGCATTAAAAACTGTTAACCTATCTGTAAGCAAGGGAGAGTTTGTTGCAATAATGGGCGCATCAGGTTCAGGAAAATCAACACTAATGAATTTGCTCGGATGCCTTGATAAACCAACTGCAGGAGAATATTATCTTGACGGGACAAATACAAGCAAGCTTTCAAAAAATGAATACGCAAATATCAGGAACCAGAAGATTGGATTTGTATTCCAGGGATTTAATTTGCTGCCAAGAACTACAGCACTTGAAAATGTTGAACTTCCATTAATGTATGACAGGCAGAATAAGGATAAAAATCATAAAGCGCTTGCAGTAGAAGCATTAAAAAAAGTCGGACTTACTGATCGGTCGCACCACGAACCTAACCAGTTATCCGGCGGGCAGCAGCAGCGGGTTGCAATTGCAAGAGCATTGGTGAATAAACCAACAATAATTCTTGCAGATGAACCAACCGGAAACCTTGACAGCCGCACATCAATTGAAATTTTCTGCCTCTTCCAGAAATTAAATGAGGAAGGCATTACAATTATTATGGTTACTCATGAGCGTGATTTTGCAGCTTTCGCTAAAAGGATAATTGAAATGCGCGACGGGAAAATTATTAAAGACTTCTTTATTAAAGACCGGTTGATTGCCGAAAAAGAATTAATAAATATTCCTGAAGAAACAATATTTGAAGAGTTGAAGGAGATGTGAATTATGTCGCCGAAGATTTTATTGAAAGCAGCAATTAAAAGTATTATAAAATCAAGAATGAGAAGCTTACTAACAGCGCTTGGAATTATTATTGGCGTTGCTGCAGTTGTTGTTATGGTTGCCGTTGGAGACGGCGCCCAACTTCAGGTTGAAGAACAGATACAAGCTCTTGGCTCTAATCTTATTATAATTACGCCGGGCACTTCTACTACAGGTGGAATACGCGGAGGTGCCGGCTCATTTAACCGCTTTACTCTTGATGATGTTGATAAAATTAAAAACGAAGCAACTTTAATTAAAGGCGTATCGCCGTTAGTTCGTTCAGGTGGACAGGTAATTGGCGGAACAGGAAACTGGTTTACACAAATACAGGGCGTTTCACCGGATTATCTTGAAATCCGCTCCTGGAGTTTGGAGAGTGGTGAATTCTTTACAGATAGAGATATAACTGCACGGGCAAAAGTATGTGTCCTTGGTTCTGAAATTGTCGAAAATCTTTTTGCAAATGAAGATCCGATTGGCAAGCAGGTTAGAATCCGGAACGTTCCGTTTAGAGTAATAGGAGTGCTCAAATCAAAAGGACAGACTGCTGTTGGAACAAGCAATGATGATATTATCCTTGCTCCTTCCAAGACAGTGCTTGACAGACTATCCGGCGGCAGATTCATTAGCTCAATACAGGCAAGTGCAGTTTCTGCAGAGAAGAATACGGCAGCACAGGAAGAATTGAGAAGCATCATGAGAGAATCCCATAAACTTGAAACAGGTGAAGATGATGATTTTACCATCAAAGATCAGGCAGATATTGCCGAAGCACAAACCGAAACATCAAGAATATTAACTTATCTTCTTGCATCTGTTGCAGGAGTATCATTGATTGTTGGCGGAATTGGGATTATGAACATTATGCTCGTATCTGTAACTGAACGTACAAGAGAAATAGGTATAAAATTATCCGTGGGCGCAAGAGCTTCAGATATACTGATTCAGTTTTTAACTGAAGCCACTGTTCTTAGTTTATCCGGCGGAACAATAGGAGTTATTATTTCATTCATAATAACTTATATCCTGAATAATTATACTGACCAGACAGCATATATTAAACCGCAGATAATATTAATTGCATTCGGGTTTGCAGGAGCAATAGGAATATTTTTCGGATTCTACCCTGCAAAAAAAGCTGCAGCCTTAAATCCTATTGATGCACTAAGATATGAATAATACTTTTTTTATTTACTCAACAAATATAAATTTGACATTACAAGTTAATAACATAGAGTTTATTTAATGAAACGAATTACTAAAATTATTCTTTTAATTAATCTGGTTTCTGTTCCCTTTATTACCGCCCAGGAAAAGATAACATTGAGCCAGGCTATTACAACAGCTCTTAACCAGAACAGTACCTTAATTCAAACCTCTAATAGTCTAAAAATCTCAGAAGCTTCGGTTAAGAGTGCTTACGGCAGCTTATTACCTACGTTAAATCTTAATGGAGGCTGGAGCTGGCAGCGCGTTAGTAATAACCAGGGCAATACGCAAATCGATTATCTCGGTAACATCGAAAATGTCGGTGAATCTCAAATCGATTCCCGGAATTACAATCTTTCATTGGGCGGTAATTTTACTGTGTTTGACGGGCTCTCTTCTTTTAAAAATATAAGTCAGAAAAAGACAGACCTTGAATCTGCAAGACTTGACCTTGAAAAGCTGAAACAGGATGCTATACTTCAAACTGTTAATCTTTTCGTTTTAATAATGAATTACCAGAAGACATTAAAATTCCAGGAAGAAGATTTAAAGTACAACCAGGATTTACTTGAAAAAATTAAGGGCATGCATGAATTAAAAATGATAGCAAATTTTGATTTGTACTCACAGGAATATCAGACCGCCAATTCCCAGTTAATATTATTGCAGGCAGAAAACGAATATGAAAAAGCAAAACTCAACCTGCTCACTTATCTTTCCAAGGATATAACAAAGGAATACACTTTTGAACTTGATTCAAGTTATGTGCTGGATGTTATTAATGATCTTGATAATCCTGAAATTCTATACCAGACTGCGCTAAACCGACGCGCTGATTTTAACAGCCAGAAACTTAAACTTGAAAGCGGAGAATATCAATTATCAATAGCTAAGAGCGGACTCTATCCAAACATTTCCGGTAACTATGGTTTCTCTACAAGCGCAGTTAAGTTAGGAGATATATTTAACAGAAAAGTTTACAACTTTGGTCTTTCACTTAATGTACCTATTTTCTCAGGTTGGATGACTGAATACTCGATTGAATCAGCACTTGTTCAAATAAAAAATTCCAACGAACAATTAAATGCTCTTGAACGGCAGATTAAAACCGAAGTAAAAGCTGCGATGCTGGATCTTAAATCAACACAACTTCAACTTGAAGTTACAAAGACTGCTGTTAAATCCGCAAAAGAAACATGGGATATACAAAGAGAAAAATATAAACTTGGAACTGTAACCTACATTGACCAGCAGCTTGCTTACAGGGATTTTGTTCAGGCAACCAACAACAGCATTACGGCTGAATCAAATTATATTTTTAAACAATTTACTCTGCTAAATGCACTTGGTTTGCTGAACAACCAATAAATTATCAAAATTTATGTCGTCAAAAATTACCAGATACGGAATTAAAGATATTGATATAGAAGTATTCAATGAAAATTCAACCGGATTATTCATAACAAGTCTGGACGAACTTATTGAACGACATAACAACATGATTTCCCAGCCGCACAGAATCTGCTTCAACCAGATTTTACTAATTACTGAAGGAGACGGAATTCTCAATATCGATTCGAATCAAATTGAACTATCTCCTCGAAAGTTAGTTGCTATGGTAAAAGGTCAGGTGGAATCGTTGTTCATTAAAAGAAATACTAAGGGTTATGTAATTCAGTTTACCGAGGATTTTATTCACAGGTACCCGGGTGATCTTGACTGGATAAATAATCTGAAACTTTTCAATCCATATGTTAAACCCTGCTGCATAACCCTGTCATCAATTGAGCATCTGAATTTCTTAAACATTATTGATAGCATTCTTTCGGAGCTGAATAACGATAACGATGATATGAGAAATGATATACTTGCTAACCTGTTAAAGACTTTTCTTCTTTTAGCCGAAAGGATTAAACGCAGCAAAACAGGCGGCAATGTTACAAATATTAATGACTGGAGTTATGTAATTGAATTCAAAAAGAAACTTGAAGATAATTTTCATATATCAAGATCAGTCAATTTTTATGCTGGCGAACTAAACATCACTCAAAAGAAGCTTAATAGTATTACAACCGGTTTCTGGGGTAAGAATGCAAAACAGGTTATAGAGGAACGCGTTCTTCTTGAAATAAAAAGAATGCTGGTATACACAAATAAAACAATAAAAGAGATTGGTCTTTCTGTTGGATTTAATGATCCCACTAACTTTAATAAATTCTTCAGGAAGTATGAACACTATACTCCTGCAAATTTCAGATCAATAAATAAAAAATCTTTTCACTACCATACTTCGGCTGTAATTAACCATCTATAAAAAGCACTTCATCACGATAGTTAAAGAGAATAGTTAAAACACTTTTAAACTTGATAAAGGAGTAGCATAATGGTTAACAGTATTTCAGGTTCCGGTTCAATTCAATATCAACCTTTTAATGATTCTGCAGCGAAATTAACAGATGAGCAGAAAGAAACTTTGCAAAGCATCATATCAAATTATGATCCTGAAAACATGACTCAGGATTCCATGAGAGCAATGATGAAAGAAATTAAAGAAGCAGGCATTACTCCCAGCAAAGATATGCGGGATATAATGGATGCGGCTGGATTTAAACCACCTGAAAAACCACAGGGACCGCCGCCGCAGGAAGGTGCAGATACTCAGAATAGTCTTCCTCAGTTCTTAATTGATTTCATGGAGAAGCAGCAGTCTGGCGAAGTAACACAGGAAGATATCGACACACTCGTTGCTAATCTTCAGTCTTCCGGTAAAACCACAGTCGGCTCTATCATCGATCAGAAATCCTGATCCACGGTTTTTAAAGAATCTATCTTGCTTTGCAGGGTAGATTCTTTTCAATAAATAATTTCTTCATTCACTTCCCTGCACCTTTAATCAAAGCCGCCGGCAGTTGTCCGGATTAATCTCAATCATTATATTCACCACCGGTAAATCAAAATAAATTTTATTATTGTATCATATTGAAGGGATAATAGTTGCTCAGTAAAAAGATTAATTATGTATCAATCTATTTTTATCTATTTCTGATACCAGCTAAAATTTATAATCTTGCAAATTCAACCAGAGCTTTGTAATCCTGTTTATCTGCCAATCTTAAAGCAGATAAATATCTATATCTCGCTTCGCCTTCAATTGTAAGATTAACACTTCCCCAGGTAAAGTAAGGTCTATTAAAAACTTTATTAACAAGCACATCAGCCATTAAACGAGAATGCCTTCCATTACCATTAGCAAATGGATGTATCCATACCATTCTATGGCTTAACCTTACTGCTGTTTCATCTTCCTCAAAAACTTTATGCTCAATCCAATATTTGCAATCATCAAGAAGGTTTCTCAATTCAACAGGTATCATTGCCGGATCAACACCAATATTTTTTTCTGTTCTTCTGAAATTGCCTGCCCATTTCCAGATATCTGAAAACATCCGTTTATGTAAATCCCTTACAAAATCCTCAGTAAGGATTTTATCAGTTCTGAACTTTTTTATAAGCAGCCACTCATTTGTTTTTTCAACACCAAGCTGCTCAAACTCATCCAGATCCCCGCGATTAACAATTGTTGGAATCAACAGCCCTTCTCTTTCGTCGTCATCAAGAGGAGTTTGACCATCTGTAAAATCAAGATTTAATCCCATAAATATTTTGGTAATTCGTTTTTAATTTTTTCTGCTCTGTCTTTTATGGCTTTCAATAGTCTTTCTTCACTATTTCCCTGGTCCTCCAATTTCATAGTTTGAGATGTTCTCATAACTATCTCTTTGGCAATTTGATAAGCACGTTTTTCAACAAATTTTTCAAGTGAGTCATCTTTGGGAACGAATCCATAAATAAGTCGCAAATTCAAAGCTTCACCTACTTCAGCTAATTTTTTAATCGTGATATTCTTTTCAGCTTCACGTTCTTCCAATTCTTTTACAGTTGGTGAAGATTTTTTTAGCATCTTTGCAAATTGCAGCAGTGAAATATTCAAAGATGTTCTTATTGCCTTTATCCACCCCACACGAGGTACAATATCAGGTTCAATTTGAGCAAATTTTGAAAGCTTTTTATCTAATTGCTCAATCATCAGTAATTTATTAACGTCCTTCATTAGGATATATCCTTATTTATTTTTCGTAAAATAAGGTTATATCCTAATATTTACAAAATAATATTAGGGAATAACCTTACAACACTAAAGGAATATACCATCAATGTGATTGCATTTCATCTTTTTCCGTTCCGGCAGTCCTACGGATTTATCTGCTTTAGCAAATTTATCAGCTTTTATCTGTAGCGGATTTCCTTCTGACGATTAAAGTTTGTCAAGTACCAATTCCTCTTTTAACTGACTAACACAACCGGTGCCTATTTCAAATAAATTGATTTCTTCATATCGGTAAATACCGGCTTCCCTTTTAAATCAATTACTGAAAAGAAAAAAACATAAAGTCCGCTTGCTGTTTTATCAGGCATTTTATCCGGACTGAATTCAACTTCATAATATCCGCTTTCCTGTACTGTATTTACTAATTGCGTTACAATCTTCCCCTGAATATCATATACACTTAATATCACTTTTCCCCGCTCCTTTAATCTGTAGCTTATTGTTGTTGATGGATTGAATGGATTTGGATAATTCTGATAAAGCATATAATCATTTGCCACCAATCTCGGTTTATCAACATTAGTGATTACAATAGAAACTTCTTCACTTGCCGGCGACTGATGATTTGTTTTATCCAATGCTGTTACCTTATAATAATAGGTTTTACCTTTCCCCGGAATTGCTTCTGCAAATAATGTATCCGCAGTTTTACTTATTGCTTTTGAAGAGTCATATATAAAATCCGGAATGGTATCTCTGTAAACTTTATAATATCCAAAATCAGCCTCAGTGCTCTTAAGCCATTTAAGAAAGATAACATTACTATCTGTTCTTGCAGTTAAGTTTGCTGGTGGTTTGGGAGCTAAATCCTGGTAGGTATAACTTTCGCCATAAGGTCCACCATACATTCCTATATCGCTTCTGCTGCCGTCTTTATCTAATATCGATGGATCACCCGCATTTATTGCAGGAGAATATTTTTGAAGATGAAAATCAAATGTCATATCTCCGGTTGGTATTGTATCCTTTACAAACATTGGATCTTCCTTTATATCATGCGCCCCATATTTAGCAAGTTCGATTATATCCTGATCATTTTTCCAATATATGTTATAATCAGAATTTGAATTTCCATTTAGTATATCCAATCCATATGAATTATTTTCAACAATATTATTTTCTATCACTACTCTGTCTCCATTCCCCAAACCTATTCCGGTCACAATAAGATTAGGCATATTTACATAACTGATTATGTTATTTTTTATTGAAACCGAATCCCCGATTGCAGCAAAGACTATATTAGTAAATCCAAAACCAGATATAAGGTTATTTCTAATATCTGCACTCCGTATATAATAATCGGCACTTATTCCACTCTGATGGTGTGATAAACTTACTACCACATTATTGTGGATAATTGCGTGTCCTCCCAAATCATTTGAAATACCATTTAAGTGATCCCCCTCCATAATAATTAAGTTGTTGTTTATATTAAAATAACTCGTATCTCCCTTACAGGTAAATTCAATTGGATTAGTAACATTTTGGATGAATAAATTTTCTGCTGTCCCTGATCTATGACTAAAAGTTACACCTTCAAAAGCATTGCTAATATTGCAGTATTTTATTTTTAGCGGATAATTATATGCTCTGACAACAGATGTTGCAATATATTCAAATATTCCCTTGCCAATTATCTTAAGGTTTTCTATTCTTACATCGCTTTTTATATTTACCGTAATCCCGGTATATCCATCATCTGGTCTGGCTTCCAA
>CAZIDB010000095.1:0-17181 GCA_964537965.1 uncultured Melioribacter sp.
TACTTAAGTAAATTAATTGCATATTCTAATTGCTTATCTCTTCCAATTAAAATATCCGCTTCAGTTTGTTCAATTCGGACATCGGGCGGGACACCAATCCACTCGTACGTTTTACCATCATAGCGTTCAACGTAGCCCGAACCAACACAAATAGTTTTTCCGCTTGGTAATTTATATTCTCCTTTAGTTTCGGGTGAATTATCTGAGGAAGCGGCTCCACCTCCTCCGGTTGTATCTCCAACTGCTGTTACATTCGGAAGTTGTTTTAGTATTTCTGTGGTCAATTCACCTGCGCTAAATGTAGAGCCATTGATAAGTACTACAACAGGGTTTCTATAAATAAGTGAACTTGAAATTGGCTGGAATGGAGTTTGCTCAACAAGTCTATTAAGAAAGTAGAATTTTGGTTTTGGTAAAGATGTTGTGATAAACCGGGAGACAACAGCCTGTACGTTTTCGTATAAGCCACCCTTTTTCTGTCTTATATCGATTATCAATCCCTTGGTATTTTTTACATACTCCATAACTGCAGGAAATTCCTTTATCAAGTAATCTTTTCCAAAATCTGACAGGAATACGTAACCGATATTATTTTGAAATATCTCGTACTCAACTTTTTTACTCTCTGTCAGTTTTAATTTTTTATCGAAATACTTCCTTACTACAAAAGGACTATATGAATATCTGTCCTTAAAATACCTTGCCGGATAATAAGGATATACTTCGCCACCACCATCAGTTTTGTAATAAACATGCCCATCCTTAAGTTCATAAAGCATATCTCGAAGTACTAAATAGATTTCATCTCCTCTGGCATTCTCTGACCTTGAAATATAAATTGTATGAAGTGAATCCCAATTAATTTTTTTTAATTTAAGAAAAGGATAGACGGAATTAATCCTTTGCCAGGCAGCTTCTATATCTCTTACGTTCATATTTGATTCCGGAGAAGTAACCAGCATATCTGAACATGAGTATATCATTGAGATAATAATAATCGCGAGAAAATATTTAATTCCTTTCATATAAACTCCGTTAAAATCCATAGGAGACAGCAATTATTAAGTTATCACTTGCAGATATTAATGGGGTCCAGGAACTGATTCGTGCAAGCTGAAAACGATAAGCTATTTTTAATGAAAGATTGTCTAAGAAAAAATATCTGGCTCCCAATTTGAATGAACCATTGGTACCGGAAAACAGGGTAAGAAGTTTTGCCGGTGCTTCTTCATCTTCATCTTCGTCATTTACCATTCTGAAACCGAGTGATAAAACACTAAAACCAAGCGAGCTTTCTATAAACAGATTTTCGCGGAGTGGCAGGATAAATTCAGAGTTCACGCCAACGGAAAACAAGATAGCAAATGATGAGGCATAGTTAAAACCCGATATTGCAATATTCTGTTTGTTATAAAAAAAGTATAAATCCGTTGATGGACCCAGAAAAGTATATATATCATTTGAAAGGAATGAAAACTTCGGCATTGAATAAAGAAAGCCTTGGTTTAATGAAAATTGATAAATGTTTGCAGAGACATTATTGTTCTTAATGTCAGATGAATTTTGGTATTCAAATCCTAATGTGTAGCCATAGTCATCGTGATATTTCGTCCATCTTAAACCTAAATGAGGAATAGTCCCCGAATATTTTTCTTTTGAAATGTACTCATCTTTAACGGAATATAATCCTTGACCGAATTCGATGGTGATTCCTTCAACAAAAACTGATTTGTTATATAGAGAATCCTGTCCCGGAGTTTTAATAGTAAAGATTACAGAGAGAAGGCAAGCAACGAATAATGTAAATTTCATTGTCATTCTCCGATTGAGTGAAAGAAAATATTTTTAGGAAAGTAATACCTTAAACATTTTTTCCGAAAGTAATGATTGAAAATAATTTAGATAAAAAAAATCTTAAGTATTTCAGAAATAAAATTAAAGAATAATTCTCATATGTTGTACAAGAAATCTTATTTTGTATTCTCATTCAACTTGCATAGAAGTTTTATCGCTTGAGAACTCTATCAATAGAAACAGCGATAAATTATTCTGTTATGCAAATCTGCCAGAATAAAGTCAGATAAATAGTCATTCTACTGGCTTTATGATAAATTATTATTTCCTTATTTTTCATACAAAATTAGGAGAATAAAATGTCTTCAGAAAAAAAAGCAGATAATCTGAATAAAGTTGATGATACTAAATATTCAATGGATACACATCTTATCTACGGTAAGAATATCTCAGCCAAATGGGATTATTCACACCATGTTGTATCGCCAATATCTTCATCAACAACTTTCCGGCTGGATTCTGTTGAAAGGGGTGCGCAGGGATTTATTAGTTTTGCAAATACGCCAAGCATGCATGAAGATGAAACACCAATTTATATTTATGACAGACTTGCCGAACCGAACAAAGATATTCTTGAGGAGAACCTTGCTTATATCGAAAGAGGTGAAATGGCTGTTACTTTTGCTACAGGGATGGGAGCAATCTCCGGAATTTTTGGAGTGTTAACTAAAACCGGTGATGAGATAATTGCTCATCCGACTTTATACGGCTGCACAATTTCATTGCTTAATAACTGGTACCCGCGTTACAATATTAAAACTAATTATGTGGATCTTACTAATCTTGATAATCTGAATAACGCAGTTAATGAAAGAACAAGAGTAATTTATTTTGAATCACCTGCCAATCCTAATCTTGATATAATTGATATGAAGAGATTAAGTGAAGTAGTAGCTGATATTAATAAAAACCGTTCACGGGACAGCCAGATTATTACTGTAGTTGATAACACTTTTGCAACTCCTTACTGCCAGCGACCATTAGACTTTGGAATTGATTTTGTCATTCATTCACTTACTAAAGGCATTGGTGGATTTGGAACCGACATGGGTGGAGTTATTATAGGTAAAAAATCCTTCCGTGATCATGTTCTTTTATATAGGAAAGATTTTGGTGCGGTTCTTAATACCAAAAGCGCATGGGCTGTTCTTACTTATGGATTACCATCACTTGCAGTAAGACAAAGACATCAGGTTAAATCAGCACAGAAGATTGCCGAATACCTTTCCAACCATCCGAAAATATCGTATGTAAATTACCCTGGACTTCCTTCATTTAAATTCCATGAATTAGCAAAAAAACAGATGATTGATTTCAATGGAAACTTCGCTCCGGGTAGTTTAATTTATTTTTCCCTTAAAGGGATGGATCATGAAGATACTCGTGAGATAGGAAGAAAGTTTATGAATTATGTTGCTGACAACGCTTATACTATGACTCTTGCTGTAAGCCTTGGACATACAAGAACACTTATTGAGCATCCGGCATCAATGACTCACTCAGTTGTTCCTTCCGAACAGTTGCTTAAAAAAGGAATTGATCCGGGAGGAATAAGACTTGCAATAGGATTGGAAAATGTTGATGATCTTTTACTTGACCTTGAGGCGTGTCTTAAAGTATTTTAATCAGAATCGTTAATTAAGAATCCGGAAGTAATTATCCGGATTCTGAGTTTATATTTTTTTCGTAATAAAAATAATAGAGGGAAATTATGGAAGGGAAAAAATTCTGCTTCTTTATTTGTTTCCTCATCATCTTTAATGGTACTGCTGCCCAGTGGATAACAAATAGTAACCCGCTGCCACAAACTGATTTGGCTAAACCCGGGTTGAATGTTCCATTTATTGATCCGGTATTTAACACTCAATTAACAAGAATTTCCGATGCAAGATTTTTATCACTTCCCGGCATCTGTCCGGATTATTCAAAACGACAAGCCTGGAATGCCGATGAATCATATCTTCTTTTACGAACCTCCTACGGAAATGCTTTGCTATGCAATGGAAATAATTATCATTTAATAAGTCAGTTAGACCAGGTATATGGTGATGATGTTTTCTGGCATCCGACTAATCCGGATATAATTTTATTTAATCCTGATAATATTCTTTATTCATATAACATTAAAACAGAGCAGTTGGATACGCTTCATAAATTTTCTGATTTTACTTTTGCATATACACGCGGTGAAGGAAATCTTTCCAGGGATGGAAGGTACTATGGTATTGTTGGAATTTATTATGATACTTTAACCGGTGATAATCATTATCGTTCTATCTTGCTGTATGATTTGCAGCAGGATAAAATTGTAAGTCAGCTTGCTTTACCGGATACTTTAATTGATTTTGACTGGGCTTCGGTTTCTCCTTTGGGAAATTATGTTGTAGTTGATTATGCAACTCCGGTATCAAAAAGATTTAACGGAATTGAAGTTTATGATAAGAACATGAATTTTATCTGGCAGCAACCGTTAGGATTCGGGCACAGCGATTTAACTGTTGATGAAAACAATGATGAGTGCTTGATTATGGATTTCTATGATGAAAATGAAAACAAAACAATCATAAAAAAAATAAGGTTAGCCGATGGGTTGACTACTAATCTCCTGGCTGTTTCGTGGAGTTTTGATTTACACATTTCATGCAGAAATATTCTTGATAATCAATGGTGTATTATAAGTACATTTGATGGTGAGGGAAGACTTGAAGACAGCAGTGCTGACTGGCTTCCTTTTGAAGATGAAATATTTGCACTGAAGTTAAACGGCAGCGGAGATGTAAGAAGATTAGCCCACCACCATAGCAGAAGATTTTCTCCGTCAACTCCTGACAGAGACAATAGTAATTATTATGCCGAGCCTCATGCTACTGTTAGTAAAAGAGGAGATAGAATTATTTTTGGTAGCAACTGGCGTCAGAATGTTGGGATTGATTCAAGTGTTGATACTTATGTTGTGGATTTGCGGAGTTTAATAAATGTTGAAAGTAAAATCAGCATTGATAATTCTTTTCAGTTATATCAGAATTTTCCGAATCCTTTTAACACATTAACTAATATTGAGTTCAATCTGCCTTCAGCTTTAAATGATAATTTTATTCAAATAAAAGTTTATAATACTATTGGTCAAGAAGTAATTACTCTGCTAAATAAAAATTTATCCGGCGGAAAACACAGAATTCAATTTGATGCTTCTGATTTATCCGGCGGTATATATATTTATAAACTGCAAGCCGGGGATTTTATTCAACACAATAAAATGATTTTATTGCGTTGAATAATAAATGATCTGATTTTTTATTAGGAAAATTTTCTTCATTAAAGTATTATTTCATAGATTTGAAATGAAATTATTTTAATGATCCTTTAATGATTATACTAAAAAGCGCAGTTTTCAACCGGTTTAATAATATTATCTTTGGTATTAGTACGAAAAGGTGGAATGGAGAAACAGCCCCGTATTTTTTCAATCTTTCCTTAAGTATTGGTGATGATGAAAGCAAGGTGATGAAAAACAGGGAAGTATTTTTTGCTTCCTTAGGATTGAACTACAATCAGATTGCGTTTCAAAAACAAACTCATAGTGATATTGTCACTTATATAGATAAGCCGGGCTTTTCAGGTGAAAGCGATGCAATTATGACCGATAAAAAAAATATCGGGCTCGCAGTTTCTGTTGCAGACTGCACTCCGGTTTTTATTTATGAAAAAGAAAATCATTTTATCGCAGGGGTTCATTCAGGCTGGCGCGGATCTCAGAAACAAATTCTGCGGATTACTATTGAAAAAATGATAAATGAATACAACTGTAAACCTGGTAACTTCTTTATTTATATTGGTCCGTCAATCAGCCAGAAAAACTATGAAGTCGGAAAGGAAGTTGCCGTACAATTCGATTCGAAATATATTTTAAAGAAAGATGGAAAATTCTTTCTTGATGTAAAAGAAGTGAATCATGATATTCTTAAAAGTTTTGATATTCCGAATAACCAGATCCAGGTTTCAAATTTATGTACTTATGGTATGAAAGATTTTCTTCATTCATACAGGGGAGATAAGGAAATATCCGGAAGAGCTTATGGCGTTATTGCATTGAAGGATCCATTATGAAATCCGAATCACTTAAAATTACAATTGGTTATATTGTTATTTGTCTTATCTGGGGCTCTACCTGGTTGGTTATAAGAATGGGTCTCGATTCTATTACACCAATACTGGGAGCGGGATTAAGATTTCTTTTAGCTGCAATTTTAACTCTTGGTATCATGAGAATTATGGGTGCAAAGCTGCAGAAAGACAGGCAGTCGATAATTCTGTATTGCATACTTTGCGTGTTCTCATATGTTCTTCCTTTTTCATTTGTGTACTGGGGAGAGAAATATGTTCCATCAGGACTTGCATCAATTTTGTTTGCAACGTTTCCGCTATTTATTGCATTGATTAGCTGGTTCTTAATTCCGAATGATAAAATTTCATTAGCAACAGTTATAGGAATAATCTTCGGATTTATCGGAATCATTTTTATTTTCTCAGACGATCTTAGTCTGAACTTCTCAATTAATTTTACCGCTATGCTTGTAATTGTGGTAAGTTCATTGCTTCAGGCATTTACTGCAGTAATAATTAAAAGATGGGGTAAGCATTTAAATCCTGTTTCAATGAATTTCATACCTATCATGTTTGCAGGAATAATTATGATAATTATTGCCCTGCTTTTTGAAGATACTTCTAAGAATAAGTATGATTTTAATTCAATCTTTTCTGTCTGTTTCCTTGCATTATTCGGGACGGTAATTGCTTTTACAACTTATTACTGGCTCTTAAAAAGAATGAATGTTGTCATACTTTCACTCAGCTCGTTCATTACACCAATTATTGCGGTAATTCTTGGCTGGATTTTTCTTGATGAAGTGTTAGATCAAAATACATTAATTGGAAGTCTTTTGGTGCTTATAGGTGTTTTATTTGCTAATTTTAACGGAGCAAAAAATTACTATTATTCAAAAATTGGCAAATAGCTGATGCAAAATATTATAAGGATAAAAAAAGCGGTTTTCTACGCATACCATGGTGTACTAACAGAAGAACAGAATGTTGGTGGTAAGTTTGAAGCTGATGTTGATATTTATACTGACTTTAGTCTTGCCGCACAGCATGACAATCTCCATGAAACTGTGGATTACTCTAAAGTTTATAAATTTATTAATAAGCTGTCAGTTGAGAGAAAATATAATTTGATTGAAACATTAGCGATGAGAATAGCTGACGGTTTACTTTCGCAGTTTGACACAATAAAGAAAATTGCAGTTAGAGTTAGAAAACACACGGTTCCTATTGGCGGTTATGTGGATTTTGTTGAAGTGGAAGTTATTAAAGAAAAAGGTGAATAACGGTTTTTTTTCTATGACGGAAAATATATTTTTGGGTATCGGTTCCAACAAAGGTGATAGGTTACAATATTTAAAGAATGCTGTGCAGGAAATAAAACTTGCAAAAGATACAGTTCTCGAAAAAGCATCTTCCGTTTATGAAAGCGAACCGTACGGAAATAAAGAACAGAATAATTTTTATAATGCAGTTCTTAAAATAAAAAGCTCAAGATCATTTAATTCCTTTTGCCCCTGGATAAAAGAACTTGAAAAAAAAATCGGCAGGATACCCGGTGAGAAATGGGGACCAAGAGAAATTGATATTGATTTGATTTTCTTTGATGATCTTGTTTATAATGATGGGTGTCTTATTGTTCCCCATAAGGAAATTTTGCTTAGAGATTTTGTTTTGATGCCTATGATTGAAATTGCACCGGATTTTATCCACCCGGTTGAGAAGATTAAAATGAAAGATGTTAAGCTTGAAAAAATTGAAAAACTTATATTTAAGAAAGTTGATACAAACCTTTTGAATTCTTAGGAGAATAAAGTGGTAGAACCTTCTGAAGTGAAATATATTGCCGTTGAAGGAGTAATTGGTGTTGGAAAGACTTCACTTGCAAAGAAAATAGCCGAAAGGTTAAAAGCTAACATTATCCTCGAACAGTTCGAGATTAATCCGTTTCTTGAGAAATTTTACCTTGACAGGAAAAGATTTGCATTTCAAACACAAATGTTCTTTCTTGTTAACCGCTTTAAGCAGCAACAACAGCTTGGGCAGGAAAATCTTTTTACGGAGTTCTTAGTTTCAGATTATATTTTTGATAAGGACAGAATTTTTGCTTACCTGAATCTTAGCGGTGAAGAACTAAAACTTTATGAAACAATGTTCCCGTTATTATACCGGGATTTGCGGAAACCTGATCTTGTTATTTATCTCCAGTCAAGCGTTGACAGGCTGATGCATAATATTAAAAAGCGGAACAGAAGAATTGAAAAAAATATTTCCCGCAGCTATATAGAAGAATTAAGTGATGCCTATAATAATTATTTTTTCAAATATAACACTACACCGCTGCTTATTGTAAATACATCCCAGCTTGATTTTGTGAACAGGGAAAACGACTTCATGGAAATCTACCAGCAGATATTCAGAGAGGACAGAGGAGTATATGAATATTTTCAACCGGAAATAAGAGGTTAATGATGCTTAGAGTTATTTATTATGCGATTATATTTTATGTCTTTTATAAGATAATTAGTTATCTGCTAAGGTTATTCAGCGCTTCTTCAAACAGAAATGAAAATGACCCGAAAAATGTCCAACAGAATGAACCACCAAATAAAAAGCGGTACAACATAGAACAGAAAGATATCGTGGAAGCTTCATTCGAAGAAATTAAAGAAGATAAAAAAGAACAAGTTCAATAATCAATCTTGTTAAATGTTTATCAGACGCATACTAAATTCAATCCTTAAAAAACTACTTTCAGTTCCGGAATTAACCAGCAAAGAACTTGGGAATACAAATTCATTTCTTGTTATTCGTCAGCATAACCAGCTTGGAGACCAGCTTGCATCAGTCTCATTTTTCAGAGCTATAAAAGAAAAATATCCCGGTTCAAAACTAACGGTTGTTGTAAGCCCTGAAAACGAAGCAGCGATAATTAAAAACAAATTTATCGATAGATATTTCGTTTTTAACAAGAAGAGATTGTACTTTCTCTCTTACTTTATTCAACTGGTAAAGATTCTTAGAGAAGGTTATGATGTAGCAGTAGTGCCGGTTACGGTTTCAATCTCTTTTACAAGCAATCTGCTTGCGCGTCTGTCCAAATCAAAAATTAAGATTGGTATTAAAGAACTGAACGGCAAGCTGAATGATTTTGATTATTTCTTTAATTACAGAATTAGCATGGACTGGCGGAAACACCCTGATGCAAATGTTGCTGATTTTTGTCTTGAGATAGTTCGCCCGTTTGGAATAACAACTACTAATTACCAATCAGAAATAAATTTCGATTCAACCGATAAAAAAGTTGCGGGTGAATTTATTCAATCATTAAATAAAACTGAGGGTGAACTTCTTATTGGTTTGCACATTGGGGCAGGTAAACCTCCAAACAGATGGTCCCTGGATAAATTTGTTGAGCTCATTTCTTTGCTTGATAAAAAGTACAAGGCTAAATTTTACATTACCGGAAGTTCCGCCGATAAACCCGAACTCGATTACGTTTTGAATAGAGTAACAACTCCAATAGGACAATTTATAAACAAACAAATCCCTGAAGTTGCCGCGCTTGTAGCAGCATCTGATCTATTCATTACAAATGATACCGGTATTATGCACGTTGCCGGTACAACAACTACACCCCAGATTTCACTATTTGGTCCAACAAATCCTTTTAACTGGGCTCCGAATGGAAAGGACAAATACTTTATAAGGAAATCCGATTTGATTGATGATATAAATGTGGAAGATGTACTTATTTTGTGCGAGAATATTTTAACCGGAGTAAATAAAAATTGACTCCTGTGATTAATAACGTTGGCGAAGAGATTTTAGCTGTTATAGATTGCGGATCAAATTCGTTCCATCTTGTCATTTCAAAAGTATTACCCGGCGGAAAATTTGAAATAATCCGAAGGGAAAGAATGGTAATAAGAATAGGAGCAGGCAATACCGCTGATAAAATTATTACTGATGAAGCAACCGCACGTGCTATTAATACACTGTTAAAATATAAAAGTATTGCAGAATCATATAATGCATCAATAAAAGCTGTGGCTACAAGTGCCATCCGTGACGCCAAAAATCAAAAAGAATTTCTTAATGCTGTTAAAGAAAAATCAGGTATTACAATTGAGATTGTTGACGGACAGGAAGAAGCAAGATTAATCTTTAAAGGAATTACAAACGCAATTTCACTAAAAAATGAAAGAACTTTCTGTGTAGATATTGGAGGAGGCAGCACTGAACTGATTGTTGGTGAAAAGGATAAAATACTTTATCTTAAAAGTTTTCCAGTTGGGGCAGTAAGACTAACACAATTATTTTTCCCGGATTATATTTTATCCGATGATGCCATTATAAATTGTGAGCAATACATCATAAATATTTTTAATGAGGATATTGATAACATAAAAAATGTGGGATTTACGAAATGTGTGGGCTCGTCCGGTACGGTTATGTCCTCGGCATTAATGGTTAAAGCGCTTACTGAAGAATTACCAGCCGAATTCTATACAATTAATAACTTCCTGTTTAACAGATCTGAATTCCGGAAAGTATTTGATGCTGTAATTAAATCAAAAACGATTGAAGAAAGAATTAATATTGCAGGGATTGATAAAGGAAGAGCGGATATTATTCCGGCAGGAATGCTAATCCTTAATTACCTTATTGAGAGTTTTAATATTCAGGATATTTTGGTTTCTGCATATGGAATAAGAGAAGGGGTAATTGCAGAATATATGGAATTTTCGCGATAGACCTATATCATCAACGGTAGGTAAAATTATCACCCGGTTATTAACCAAAAAATAAACATTTAGGAAACCTTACAAAGACTTTTTCTGTTGTTTGTATTAGAAAACAAGATATTTTGCAGGTTTAATCTTGCAAAAAAAATCCAGATTAGTTAATTTAACAAACACAAAATCAGGAAAAGAGATGAGCACTGAAGTAAAGGATATAGAATCATTAGCCAATAAGGAATATAAATATGGTTTTGTTACGGACATTGAAACTGATGAAGCTCCCAAGGGTTTGAATGAAGATATAATAAGATTGATTTCAAGTAAGAAGAATGAACCTGAATGGATGACCGAATGGCGACTTAAGGCTTATCGCCACTGGTTAACAATGAAAGAACCTACATGGCAGAATGTTAAATATCCGCCAATAGACTACCAGGATATTCGTTACTATTCTGCACCAAAAAGTAAAGCTAAGTTAAAAAGTTTAGATGAAGTTGAACCTGAAATTCTTAAAACTTACGAGAAGCTTGGAATTCCTCTTGAAGAGCAGAAACTTTTGGCCGGTGTTGCAGTTGATGCTGTGTTCGATAGTGTTTCTGTTGCAACCACATATAAAGAGAAACTTAGTGAACTTGGAATTATTTTTTGTTCGATGTCGGAAGCTATTCATAATCATCCTGATCTTATAAAGCAATACCTTGGTTCTGTGGTTCCTTACACAGATAATTACTTTGCAACACTTAATTCAGCCGTATTCTCGGATGGCTCATTTGTTTATATTCCTAAAGGTGTTCGCTGTCCAATGGAATTGTCAACTTATTTCAGGATAAACGCAGCAGATACCGGGCAGTTTGAACGTACTTTAATTATTGCAGATGAAGGCGCACATGTTAGTTACCTTGAAGGTTGTACTGCGCCAATCAGGGATACAAATCAATTGCACGCCGCAGTAGTCGAACTTGTAGCATTGGATGACGCTACTGTTAAATATTCCACGGTTCAGAATTGGTATCCGGGGGATGCCCAGGGTAAAGGAGGTATTTATAATTTTGTAACTAAACGTGGTGCCTGCCGAGGAAGAAATTCCAAAATATCCTGGACGCAGGTTGAAACAGGCTCTGCAATTACATGGAAATATCCCGGTTGTATTCTCCAGGGTGAAAATTCAATCGGAGAATTTTATTCCGTTGCATTAACAAATAACTATCAGCAGGCAGATACCGGAACAAAGATGATTCATATTGGCAGGAATACAAGAAGTACAATTGTATCCAAAGGTATTTCTGCAGGTAAAAGCCAGAACACTTACCGTGGTTTGGTTAGAATAGGTAAAAAAGCAGAAGGCGCAAGAAATTTCTCGCAGTGCGATTCATTATTGTTAGGAGATAAATGCGGCGCACATACTTTTCCATATCTTGAAGTTGATAATCCTACAGCAACTGTTGAACATGAAGCAACTACTTCAAAAATTGGTGAGGACCAGATTTTTTATCTGAACCAAAGAGGCATAGCTACGGAAGACGCTGTTAATATGATTGTAAATGGTTATTGCAAAGAAGTATTTAATGAGTTGCCAATGGAGTTTGCTGTAGAAGCCCAGAGACTTTTAAGCATTAGTCTTGAAGGAAGCGTAGGCTGATTCAGTATTGAATATGTCATTTGAATAAGTAATGAACTAAAAAGAAAATATAAAAAGGAATAATAAATGTTATCAATTAAAAACCTTTATGCTAATGTTGAAGGTAAAGAAATTTTACGCGGTATAAATCTGGAAGTTAAACCCGGAGAGATTCACGCAATTATGGGACCAAATGGTTCAGGTAAAAGCACTCTCGCAAATGTACTTTCTGGTAAACCGGGTTACGATGTTGTCTCAGGTGAGGTAACCTTTAACGGAAAAGATTTATTGGAATTAGCTCCTGAAGAGAGATCTCACGAAGGATTATTCCTCGCATTTCAATATCCCGTAGAGATTCCGGGAATAAGTAATGCTACATTTCTTAAAACAGCTTTAAATGAATTAAGAAAACATAACGGTGAAGAAGAACTTGATGCGTATGAATTTTTGCAGCTTATTAAATCAAAAATGAAATTGGTTGGTATGGAAGAATCTCTTCTTAACAGGCCGGTTAACCAGGGATTCAGCGGCGGCGAAAAAAAGAAAAATGAAATATTCCAGCTTGCAGTTTTAGATCCGTTGCTTGCCATTCTTGATGAAACTGATTCCGGGCTCGATATTGATGCGTTGAAAATTGTTGCCGGTGGTGTAAATATCTTTAAAGAACAAAATCCATTAAAGTCTGTTATTGTGGTTACTCACTACCAAAGGTTGCTTGATTATATAATTCCTGATTTCGTTCATGTTTTGTATAAAGGAAAAATTGTTAAATCAGGCGGTAAAGAATTAGCACTTGAACTTGAAGAAAGAGGTTACGACTGGGTGAAAGACGAAGAAACTATAAGCGAAACCTTGTAAGGAAAAAGGAAATTTTGAAAATGAATAAAGCTAATCTGGAAAATAAAAACTGGTACGAAGAAATCTTTGATAAGTTTGAAAGAAGCCTGAACGGACAATCTCAAACGCAGCTCCATCGGTTTAGAAAAGCTGCATTTGAACAATTTATAAATGAAGGTTTTCCAACTACTGAACTTGAAGAATGGAAATTCACAAACATTGCACCTGTGAATAAAATTAATTTTGTCGCTTCAGCGGTTGCAGATAAAGTTAAAATTACCAGGAGCGATGTAGACAAAAATCTTTTTACGGAAAAAGATGCAAATATAATTGTCGTGGTTAATGGTTTGGTAGATAGACAATTTTCTTCCGTTAAGCCGGAATTGAAAATAGAATTTGCTAATCTTCACGAAGCTGGTTTAAATGAATCATCATTTAAAGAAAAATACCTAAAGAATGATTTCGTTAACAAGGATGGAATGACTTATCTTAACTCAGCTTTTCTGAATGACGGTCTGTTCTTAAAAGTGCAGGATAATTTATCTATTGATAGTACAGTTTACATCCTTTTCTTTAACGGAAGCAAAAATGAAAATCTTCTCGTTCAGCCGAGAAACATTTATTCAATAGGAAAGAACAGCCGGTTAAAATTAATTGAAGTTTATGCAAGCATAGATCCAAATGCTTACCTGTACAACGGAATAACAGAAATTCATCTTGAGGAAAATTCCAACCTTGAGTTTGACAGGGTACAGGATGAGGGGGATTCTGTTTTTCACATTAACCGTACACAGGTATTTCAGAAAAGGAACAGTGTCTTTACTTCTTCTGTAATTTCAATCGGTGGGGAAATAACAAGGAATGATTTAAACTCTGCTTTAATTGAAGAGGATAGCGAATGCCACTTATACGGCTTATATCTTGCCGACGGTAAAAGAATGATTGACAATCACTCGTTGATTGACCATGCAGTTCCTCACTGCCACAGCAATGAACTTTACAAAGGAATCCTTGATGAGGAATCAAAAGGAATATTCAACGGTAAAGTAATTGTTAGGAAAGATGCACAAAAAACTCTTGCTTACCAGTCCAATAAGAATTTATTACTATCTACAAAAGCCAAGATAAATACAAAACCTCAGCTTGAAATTTTTGCCGATGATGTTAAGTGCAGCCACGGTGCTACAGTAGGGCAGCTTGATGAACAATCATTGTTCTATTTACAATCGAGAGGAATAAACAAAGCCGTTGCAAAATCAATTTTAATAAAAGCATTTGCAAGTGATGTACTTGATAACGTTAATGATGAAACATTAAAAGAAAAACTCAATAAACATATTTTGGAGAGACTTCACCAGTTTTCTCTTTTGGAAATAAAATGAAAAATGTTTTGGATATACCAGTTCCGGCTAAAAAGCAAAAACCAGCTAAATCATTCGATGTTTATAGAATCAGGAATGATTTCCCGATACTTAAAATGTTAGTAAGAAATCATCCTTTAGTTTATTTTGATAATGCGGCAACGGCACATAAACCGCAGGTTGTAATAGATAGCGAACGGGATTTCTATATGTACACAAATTCCAATGTGCACAGGGGAGTTCATTACTTAAGTGAACAGGCAACGCTGGTATATGAAAATGCAAGATTGAAAATTAAAGAATTCATTAATGCTTTAAGCGCCTGCGAAGTCGTTTTTACGCGTGGCGCAACTGAAGCAATTAACCTTGTTGCTTATTCCTATGGAAGGAAAAACATTAAAGAAGGTGACGAGATAATTATTTCTGCAATGGAGCATCATGCCAATATTGTTCCCTGGCAGGTCTTATGTGATGAAAAAAAAGCTAAGCTCAGGGTTATTCCTATGAATGATTCCGGTGAACTTATTTTAGAAGAATATGAGAAGATGCTGAATGAAAAAACTAAGTTTGTATCAATCGTTCAGGTTTCAAACTCTCTTGGTACAATAAATCCTGTTGAAGAAATTATTAAGCTCGCACATAAAAGAAATATTCCTGTACTTGTAGATGGTTCTCAGTCAATTCCGCATATGAAAATTGATGTTCAGAAAATGGATTGCGACTTCTTTGTTTTTTCCGGGCATAAATTATTCGGGCCAACCGGTACAGGCATTCTATATGGCAAAACTGAATTCCTGAATAATATGCCGCCTTATCAAACCGGTGGTGATATGATAAGATATGTTACATTTGAAAAAACTATTTATAATAATATTCCGAATAAATTTGAAGCGGGCACTCCAAACATTGCGGGCAACTATGCGCTTGGAATTGCAATCGATTATTTAAATCAATTAGACTTTGAGAAGATTGCAGAACATGAACATAATCTTCTCATGTATATAACTGCCAAATTAAATGAAATAAAAAATCTGAAGTTAATTGGTACTGCAAAAAATAAAGCAGCAGTTGTTTCATTTGTGCTTGATAACATCCATCCCCATGATATAGGAACGATACTGGATAGCGAAGGAATTGCTATTCGTACAGGACATCATTGCACGCAACCGGTGATGGACAGGTTTGGAATACCGGCAACTGCAAGAGCATCTTTTGCAATGTACAATACTTTAGATGAAGTGGACAGGCTTATCGATGGCATTCATAAAGTAATTAAGGTATTAGGATAATACGCTTATCCTTCAGGTGAATTTTCCAGAAGGGAGAATTCTGAAATAAACATATAAAAGAAAAATTATTTTATAGTAGATTTATTTAAAATGGAATTTCAAAATATTATTGACGTAAAAGCCCTTTTCTTTAAAGAGGGTTTGGGAGAGGCTTGATGTCCGACTTAACTCAATTGTACCAGGAAGTGATTCTTGATCACAATAAATCACCGCGCAACTACAGAAAGTGCGATAACTGCAACCACGAATCCGAAGGTTTCAATCCGCTCTGCGGTGATCATCTTTGGGTATATCTCAATCTTGAAAATGACAAGATAAAAGATATTTCATTCCAGGGAAACGGATGTGCGATTTCAAAATCCTCAGCTTCTTTAATGACTTCAATCCTGAAAGGAAAATCCAAAGAAGAAGCAGAAAAACTTTTTGAGATATTTCATAAAGTTGTTACATCAAAGGTCGGTGAGGAAATTGATTTATCCGAGTTGGGTAAACTGGCTGTGTTTGCAGGAGTAAGAGATTACCCGGCAAGAGTTAAATGTGCAAGCCTTGCCTGGCATACAATGCTTAATGCTTTACATGAAAAAGACGGCACAACAATAACCGAATAATAAACGGACGGATATTATGATTGATAAAGGTTTTATAGAACAGGAAATTATCCAAAGGTTAAAAACATGTTACGATCCGGAAATTCCTGTTGATATTTATGAGCTTGGATTAATTTATGAAATTAAAGTTGATGAAGAGGGCAACGCATACATAAAGATGACTCTTACTTCACCAATGTGCCCGGTTGCCGGTTCATTGCCCGGTGAAGTTAAAGAGAAAGTAAAATCAGTTAAAGGGGTGAATGATGTTTATGTTGATTTGGTATGGAATCCGCCATGGGATAAAGATATGATGAGTGAGGTCGCAAAATTAGAGCTCGGCTTTTTCTAAAAATATTTATGATAGAAAAGGTATTGCTTATTCAGAATGAAATTGATTAGGAAAGAAACGAATTAAAACAAAATATCTATGAAAGGAAACACAATGTTCAATATAGTTAAACCTCCAATCTATGAGCAGGATGCTGTTCAGTGGATGAGGGATGAACTTTTATATACAGGATTTAAAGAACTTCTTTCACCTAAAGACGTTGATGAGTATCTTACCGATCCATCAAAAGGAACTGTGCTTGTTGTAATTAATTCTGTTTGCGGTTGTGCAGCAGGTAGCGCACGTCCAGGTGTTAATCTTGCTTTACAGAATGATATAATTCCAAATCATCTTACAACTGTATTTGCAGGACAGGAAAGAGATGCGGTTGACAGAGTACGTGAACTGATAACTGATTTTCCACCATCATCTCCGTCATTTGCGCTGTTTATGAAAGG
>CAZIDB010000096.1:0-2774 GCA_964537965.1 uncultured Melioribacter sp.
AATTTTACCCTGCGGAAAATCAGCTTTCAATGTACCCGTAAAATTATTTGGATTACCTTCAAACTCAGCAGAAATATTTTTAATGAACAGGTTGTTATAACCGGGAGTTTTAACATCCGGTAGCAAACTTAAAATATCAGGTTGATTGATATAAGAATTATTCAACTGCGCTTTTATATAAAAATTAGCAGGATCCTGCAGCGACTTTAATACTGCCTTCCCTTCAATGTGAGTTTTAAGATAATCAACACTTATTCTATCAACCTTAAGGTCGCCATAAATTCCGGATGCTACAATATTTGTAGTAATTGTTCCTTTAAGGATATTTGTTGCGGGAACAAAGCTTGAAAGTTCTGAGAAATTAAAAATTCTTGTCGTAAGGTTAAAATCAACTGGACAGGTTTTCATTTTCTCGTAGGAAAAATTTTTAAACAAATAAAATTTGTGAATAGTGGCATCTAAGTCGAAATCTGTTCCGTTAGTAAGAACCCGCAAATTTTTAACAGATGCATCTTCTTCAGTCAGTTCAAATTCCCCGGAAAAATTTTTAAGAGTAAATCCGCTTAAATTTGTCCTGCCGCTTATCCCGTCAATGTTAATATTAAAATATTTCCTTTTCATATTAACATAAGCATTGAATTGAAAAAACAAATCATCTACCCTGAAATCATCTAAATTGATTGAAGGATAAGATTTGGGACTGAATTTATTTTCCTGCTTTGCGCTTTTAAAATCTATATTCCTAAGCTGAACATCAGAGATTCTTATTGTGAATGGAAACTCTGATGTGGTTGTATCTTCTTCTGTAGGTTTGGTTAATTTGGCAATGTTGTAAATTCCGAGCGAATCTTTAATAAGATCAATCTTAGCATCTTCAATAAGAAAGCTTCTAACGTGCAGTTCTCTTAATAACAATTTTAAAGGTGCAGTCTGCAATTCAATTCTGCGGGCTGCAAGAACTGTGTCCTGTTCAAATGTAAGCAGTGTGTTTCTTAATGTTATAGAAGTAAGGATGGTTCCGTCAATTCTTTCAATGCTTAGTTTACCATTGATTGATTCATTTACCAAAGCAACAACTTGTTTTCGAAGAAACTCGCGGAAGGTTCGTGTTTGAGATATACCGATAAAAATCATAACCAGGATAAAGATTACGATAAAGGACCACAGAAAGAAATTAATTATCTTTCTAAAGAGTGAACGTTTCGGTTTTTGAGTAGCTTCTGCCATTATTCTTTAAATCTTTCAAGAATTAATTTTATAATTTTAGAAGTTGACTGATCGTTTACAAAACTTATTGTCTTAACCTCACCACCGTTAGCTTCAACTATATCCCTGCCAACAATATTTTCAATTGACCAATCCGCACCTTTTACAAGTATATCCGGAATAAGCTTTTCGATTAATTCTTTTGGAGTCGATTCATCAAAGAAGGTAACATAATCTACAGGCTTCAAGCTTGCTACCAGCACAGCTCTCTCATCTTGCTGAATTACAGGTCGCTTATCTCCTTTAATTTTTTTTATGGAAGAATCGCTGTTCAATCCGACTATCAGAACATCACCCAACGCTTTTGACTTTGTAAGGTAATCAACATGACCAGCATGAAGAATATCAAAACAGCCGTTGGTAAAAACAACTTTCAGTTTTTCCGTTCTTAATTTATTCCGGATTTCAATCAGCTGACTGATCTCTAAAATATTATTCATAACGCTTCCGGTACTGATTTATTAGACAAACACAACAGGTTAATTATTTTAAATCTTCATTTACTTCATCAAAAAGTTTATCCGAAAAAATGGGCACAATACCAACTTCTTCACATACAAGGCCGCCGGCATAATTTGCAATGTAAGCCGCTTCTGTAATATCCGCTTTTGCAGCAAGCGCCATTGTTAATGTTGCAATTACAGTATCACCTGCACCGGATACATCGGCAACTTTTCTTGCTTTTGTAGGAATGTGAATTAATTCTTTTCCTTTCCTGAAAACTGCCATTCCTTTTTCGCCCATAGTTAAAAGAACGTACTTGCAATTTAACAATTCAAGCAATTTATTTCCCGCTTCTTTCAGTTCGTCTTCATTCTTTATCCTGATGCCGAGTGCATCCTCTGTTTCCTTTTTGTTCGGTTTAAAAACAGTAACATTTTTGTAATTAAAAAAGTTGTTGAATTTCGGATCTACTGTAACTATGACATCATGTTTTAAGGATAAGTTTATCACTTCTTCTATAATCCTTTTTGTAAGTACACCCTTATTATAATCTTCAAGTATAATCCCGTCAAGTGCAGTAATATTTCTGTTAAGATAATCAAGAATTTTATCCTCTATCTCAGTTGAAATATCGTTCTTCTTTTCCTGGTCAATTCTTACGATATGTTGTTTTACCGCAATTACTCTTGTCTTTGTTGTAGTCGGGCGCTGATCGTCTGTTATTATTCCCTCAGAAGAAATGTGAGCTTCCGATAAAAGAGAATCAAAAATAGAAGCATTATTATCATAGCCGATTACACCAACCGGTTTAGGAATTCCCCCGAGTGAAATTATATTGTAAGCAACATTGGCAGCACCGCCAAAACGGTAAAATTCTTCATCAACTTCTACAATAGGAACAGGCGCTTCAGGAGAGATTCTTTTTACATCACCCCAGAAATAGCAATCAAGCATCATATCGCCAATTACCGCAATGTGAAGCCCTTTAAATTTTTCTTTTAGCTCCGCAATCCTTTGCTTAGAAAGGTTTATCATATATCCCTCAGTGAAGTTGTAATTAAATC
>CAZIDB010000096.1:2874-17153 GCA_964537965.1 uncultured Melioribacter sp.
GTAATCTTAACTTTCAGAAGTCCGGTTTCCGAACCAAGCCACATATTTTCGCCGTCAAAATACATACATAGAATTTTATCTGAGTGCAGTTCAAGTTCATCTTTGCTAATCATTTTAACAGATAAATTATTTTTATTTATGAGTGCAATACCTTCTCCAAGTTGTTCTTTGCTTTTTTTATCAAACTGATAGAGGCTTGCCCAGATCAGGTTTCCGGTTTTCTCAAGACAAAATACTCCATTTGCCGCAAGTCCGTAAGTTCGGTCTAACCTGTCCCACATTGCTCTCCTGTTAAACTTGTACAAACCGCCGATATTAAAATTTGGTTTTTGCTCGGTAATAAATTCATCTAAGCCGAACCAGATATTATTCTTTTCAAATATTACGTCTGCAATAGAAACCACATCACCATCACCGTTAAAATAATCATTCCTGCTGTTATAAAATTCCAGACCGGATTTATCTTCAATGTCTTTGGCTTTGTTAAATTTATGAATGCCTGCTTCGGTACCGAACCATACAAGGCTGTCGCCGTCAAGTTTAATGATTTTGATATTATTTGTTTTAACATCACCATTTACCGTAAGGTCATGATCGGTAAATCTGTTTTTAGTGATATCAAATTTCGTAAGGTATTTAAACCTACCAATCCATACTACATCAGCATACTTATCGTAGCAGATAGAACGAATCCAGTTACCAAGTTCGCCACCAAGACCGAACTTTCTTTTTCTCCAGACTTCATTCTTTCTGTCGTAAGTGAATAAACCATCACTGCTTCCTGCCCAGACAAAATCTTTGTTAAAGGTTATACAGTAAAAAAAATCCTGCTGCAGGTTTCCCTTACTTGTAGAATAATTTGTCCATTTATTTTCGCTTATAGAGTAACGGTAAATTCCTCTTCCGTAAGTAGAAACCCATAAATCTTTTTCGTCACCCGTAATCCCGGAAATCATTGCACCGTCAAGGTATGATTCAACTACAGGTTTATCCTGCGGAAATAATTTAACCGACAGTATTAATATCAACAAGAGAAATATTCTGCGCATAACCAATAAATGAACTTTATAATTTACAAATCAGAAAAGCTTAATAACTTTCTTTAGAATTAGGAAATTGTTTTTTCTTTACGTCTTCAACATAATTATTAACAGCGCTTATAATACCCGAAGCCAATTCAGCATAGTGCCGGACAAACCTTGGGCGGAATTCAACATTCAATCCCAGCATATCAGGCGTAACTAAAATTTGTCCGTCGCAATTGGGGCCGGCTCCAATTCCAATTGTAGGAACAGAAATACTTTCTGTAATTTTTTTTGCGAGCGCTGCAGGAATTTTTTCAAGTACAATTGAAAATGCGCCTGCCTGTTCAAGAATTTTTGCATCCTTTAAAAGTATTCTTGCTTCTTCAGCCGAAGTGCCTCTTGCTTTATAGCTGCCAAACTTATGTATGCTTTGCGGAGTTAAACCAATATGACCCATAACCGGAATGCCTGCTTCGGTAATTTTTTTAACTGTTTCGGCAACTCTTTCACCGCCTTCAAGTTTAACACCGCCGGCAGATGTTTCTTTCATTATTCTGCCTGCATTTCTGAATCCCTCATCCGGGTTTGTCTGGTAAGACATAAACGGCATGTCAACAATTACCATTGCCCTGTCAACTCCTTTAGTAACAGCTTTGGTATGGTAAATCATTTCATCTAAAGTAACGGAAAGAGTAGTTTCATTTCCCTGGAAAACATTTCCAAGCGAATCGCCGACAAGAATAACATCAACACCGGCTTTATCCAGTAGCCGGGCTGTAAGAAAATCATAAGCTGTTAAAGCTGCAATTTTCGTCTTGCTTTTTTTTGATAACAATAAAGTATTTGTAGTAATCTTTCTGAAATCTGTCTGCGTACTCATAACTTAACCTCACCTTCTTTTTCAACAAAGTTAATCTGCCATTCCTGTTCAAAACCTTTTTTTAATGATAAGCATAACTTATCATAATCTGTCTTTTGTTTAAGAATCTGTTCAATGTCAATTGTCTTCTCTGAAAGATAACGGTTAATCTCATCAATTTCTTTGTCAGATAAGTTTAAATAGTCCGAAATTCTTAAATGATAGTTTCCGGTTAAAATTGAACCATGCTGCAACACTACGTTATTCATCTTCCTCTGTGCACTGCCAATAAGTTTTTTCCCTTTATATTTCACTTCACTCTTTGCTGTTGAGGCAAAACAGGCAATTCCTTTCGACTCTTTAAGTAATTGTAAAAAATCAGGCTGGACATTTTCAAGATCTGTTTCAATTAAACGTTCATCATATAATGAAAGACCTTTAGCAAGCGCCAGACTTATCTTTCTGTAAATTTCTACAGGAGACAGGTTACCATTTAAAGGATGAATCACCGAGTAAGTAATTTCTTCGGCATGAAGTATTGCTCTTCCTCCGGTCGGGCGTTTAACAACATCAATATTATCTGAGTCGGCTTTTAAAAGATTTATATCTTCAAACTTCTGGTTGTGCCCAAGTGAAATGCAATAAGGTTTCCATTTATAAAGTCGAAAGTAAGCAGTACCGGCAGGAAGATTTTCTGCAAGGTGAACATCAAAATCCATATTATATTTTCCGGTATTAGCACCGGAATAGATGTATTGCCATATCACTTTCCTATAATTCCTCTTTGACTGGTATTTAGGAAATCAATAATATCCTGCGTAAAGGATTCTCCTTTGAACTCTTCTATTATTTTTTCTTTTGCCTGAGAGACATTAAGATGAGAATAATAAATGTAGTTGTAAATACTTTTTATCTTTGCAATCTGGTCAGCAGTAAAACCGTTGCGTCTTAATCCGATACTATTAAGACCAACATAGCTTAAATCAACATTACCAGCCAACACAAATGGCGGAACATCTTTAGCTACTTTACGCTGCCCCTGAACCATACAAAATTTACCAACACGGCAGAACTGATGTATCTTAACAAGACCTCCGATTACAGCATTTCTCTGAATTAAAACATGCCCGCCAAGGTGAGTGCAATTTGCAATAGTAATATTATCCTCAAGAACGCAATCGTGTGCTATGTGAGTATACGCCATTAAATATGCTTTTTTCCCGATAACGGTTTTACCCGATGCAATAGTCCCACGGTGCACTGTTACAAATTCATGAAGAGTTGAATCATCGCCAATGTATGCATAAGTAACTTCACCATTAAATTTCAAATCCTGACAAACATGCGCTATAGAAGCGTGGTGGTAAATTTTCACCCTGTTTCCGATTCTGGCGTAATCATAAATAACGGCATGCGGACCAATATAGCAACCATCTCCAATTTCAACATCATCATGAATAATCGCGTAAGCATCAACGGTTACACCATCACCAAGTTTGGCTTTGGGACTTACAATTGCGGTTGGATGAATACTAGTCATAAACTTAACTGGATTTTATTTACCAACAATTCCCCTGTGGCTTTTTTCAATAAACTGAAGGATTTCCTTTGCAAATGGTTCTTCAGGAAATTCAATTAAAATTCTTTCGCTTGCCTGGGAGACATTTAAATTCGAATCATAAATTATTTTATAGATATTCTTAATAGTATTAATCTGTTCGGCAGTAAATCCTCTTCTGCGCAAACCGACGGAATTTAATCCGCCATATTTCGGAGGATCCTCTGCGACAAGAATATATGGAGGGATATCTTTACCAATACCGCACCCGGCGCCTATCATTACGTGTTTGCCTATTTTTGTAAACTGATGAATCGGAACGCTTCCGCCGACAATTACCCATTCATCAAGTTCTGTAAATCCGCCTAACTGGCTTGCATTTGCAATGATGCAATTATCGCCAATACGGCAATCGTGCGCAACGTGTGAATATGCCATCATCAGGACGTTTTTACCGAGAGTAGTTTTGCCTGTATCAACAGTACCTCTGTGAATAGTTACAAATTCATGTATGGTTGTATCATCGCCGATGTAGCAAAACGTTTCTTCATTATTATACTTCATATGCTGAGGCACATGAGAGATAGAAGCATTCTGGTGGATTGTAACGCGGTTGCCGATTCTTGCACCGTCATATACAACTGCACCCGGACCAATCACACAATCATCACCAATTTCAACGTTTCCATTAATGATGGCAAAAGGTTCAACAATTATATTATTGCCAAGCCTGGCATTCTTATCAATTAAAGCAGTAGGATGAATTTGATTCATAATTATTATTAATGATTTTGACTCATATCTCTGTCAACAATCGCAGCCATAAATTCAGCTTCGGCAACAAGCACATTATTTACATATGCCTTGCCGGCGAAAGAGGCAACTTTACTTTTTTTAGTAAGAAGTTCACCTTCAATTACAAGCTGATCGCCGGGTAATACTGTCTTTCTGAATTTAGCATTGTTGATCTGTAAAAAGTAAGCAATCTTTTTTGTTGGATCCGGAAATGAATTAATTAAAAGGATACATCCTGTCTGCGCCATCGCTTCAATAATTAATACACCGGGCATAACAGGATGACCGGGGAAATGCCCCGGGAAAAACGGCTCGTTAAATGAAACTGATTTAACACCAATAATTTTTTTATCAAGCTCAAGGTGAATTATTTTATCTACAAGCAAAAACGGATAACGATGTGGTAATATTCTTTGTATTGCTTCAATATCAAATACAACACCTTCGGTTTTTACAAACTGGTATTTCTTAACAAGCTTTTTCTGCTGGTATAATTTTCTGATCTGCTTAGCAAACTCTACATTGGATTTGTGTCCTGGTCTTGCTGCAAGAAGCTGCGCCTTTAATGGCGCACCAATTAAAGCAAGATCACCAAGCAAATCAAGCAGCTTATGGCGTACAGGTTCATTTCTGAATCGCAAAGTTTTATCATTTAAGTATCCGGTTTTGCCAACATAAATATCAGTATCAAGATTCAGCTTTTTCTTAAGCTGTTCCATTTCCCCATCTTCAACTGTTTTATCAACAATAACAACAGCGTTATCAAGATTTCCACCTTTAATCAGGCCGCGGTCTGCAAGCATTTCAATTTCACTTAAAAAACTAAAAGTTCTTGCCGGCGCAAATTCACTAACAAATTCTTTTTCAAGATCGAACATTCCGGAGTGTTGGCTGCCAAGAGCAGGATTCTGATAATCAACCATCACTGTAGCTCTGAATCCGTCCAATGGTAAAGCAACAATATCAACCTGTCCTTCATCGCTATGAAACTGGATAGTATCTTCAATTACCAAATAATCTTTCGGCGCTTCCTGCTGAACAAATCCGGCTTCAATAAGAATATTCACATAAGGAATCGAACTGCCGTCACCAACTGGAGGTTCAACACCATCAAGTTCAATAACTATATTATCTATCTGAAGACCAACGATAGCGGCAAGAACGTGTTCTACGGTATGAACTCTCGCTTCACCAAGCCCAAGCGTTGTTCCTCTTGCAATGTCTACAACATATTCTGCAACGGCGGGAATTTCCGGGTTGCCGCCAAGGTCTGTTCTTACGAATTTAATTCCATGATTTTCGGGAGCAGGTTTAAAAGTCATTGTACAGGATACACCTGTATGCAAACCTACACCGGAAATAGAAACAGGTTTTTCTATAGTACGTTGTAATTCCAACATTATAAATTTTTCCTTTCCAGATTATTAATTTTTTCTTTCAGCTCAGCAATTTGTTTCTGAAGTTCTTTTATAGAATCAGCATACTGCGGTATGTTTCTTATAAAAGCTTCCTGCTTTAAGGCAGATTTCAAATCCTGGGCCGGAGAGCCGCGATATTGCCCTGCTTTATTAATTGATTTAGTAACACCAGATTGAGCAGTGATAACAACACCGTCAGCAAGTTCTATGTGGCCAACCAAACCGACCTGACCGGCAAGGATGCAATTCCTGCCAAGTTTTGTACTGCCAGAAATTCCGCTCTGTGCAATAAGAACAGTATTTTCTCCAACAACAACATTGTGGGCAACCTGAACAAGGTTATCAATCTTAACGCCTTTCTTTATAACCGTTGAACCTATTGATGCTCTGTCAACCGTTACGTTTGCACCAATCTCAACATCATCTTCAATTATTACGTTACCAATCTGGGAAATTTTATGATAAACACCTTGAGAATCTGTAGTATATCCAAATCCATCTGAACCAATAACAGTACCGGGATGTATAATTACCCGTTTACCAATTTTACATTTTTCTCTTATGCTTATATTCTGAAACAATAAAGTGTCGTCGCCAACTTCAGCATCTTCAAGTAACACAGTATTATGATAAATTTTAACATTGTTCCCGATTTTACAACCTGCAGAAACAACAACATTTTTACCGAGAGCAACATTGCTTCCGATAACCGCAGATTTATCAACTGAAGCTGTAGGATCAATACCGGATAAATTAAAATCGGGTTTAAAATATTTTTCGACAACCTGGAAGAATGCGGAGTTCGGGTTCGCAACTTCGATATATGTTAGATCGTCACGTGATTTGTTAAACCCGTCTTTAACAATAATTGCCGAGGCTTTTGTATCTGCAAAATATTTCTCGTAAGCCGGAAGATAAAGGAATGTTAAATCCCCAGTTTCCGCTTCTTCAATTTTTGCCAGGTTTGAAATTGAAATATTACCGGGCCCGGTTAATTTACCGCCGATAAATTCCGCAATTTCTTTAATGGATATATTCATTAATTATTTAAGTTTTTCTAAGACTAAGTTCGTGATATCATAGTCTGGTTTAGCATACAGGAAAAGGATATCGCCGCTTCTGTCAAAAACAAAATCAAGATTCTCTTCTTCGGCTACTTTTTTAATTGCATCAAAAACCCTGTTCTGGATCGGTTTCATCACTTCTTCCTGCTTCTGAAAAAGCTCGCCGTTAGCACCAAATTTTTTCTGCCTGTAGTCATTCATCTTCTCTTCCATCTTTACCAGATCACTTTCCGATTCGGCTCTTGTCTGGTCGCTCATAATCAATTTTCTTTTTTCATAATCATCATATTTATCTTTCCACTGACTTTCGAGCTTGTTAAGCTCGGTTTGCCATTCTTTAATGAATGCGTCTAACTTTGCCTGTGCATCCTGCGCATCCGGCAATTTATCCATAATAGTATCAGAATCAACATAGCCGATTTTTAGCTGGGCATTTGTCAATCCGCTGAAAAATAAAAGTGCAGCAAGAATAAAAAAGTATTTTCTCATGAGTTCACCTTAAGTCGTTGTTTAACAATTCAAAAGTAGCCTTATAAATCATTCAACTCCTGTATATATAAAAATAGAAAAACCGCATACACGGTTTTCCCTGCAGTAATTTAGTTAAACCGGAAAATTATTTTCCTCTTTTCAGTCTGTCTAATACTTTATATGTAATATCAAAAGCAGAATCAGCATATAAAAGCAGAATATCACCGCTCTTATCAAAAATAAAATTCATTGATTCTTCTTTAGCTACTTCCTGGATACCAACCATAATTTTTTCTTTTACAGGGGCAAATAACTCTTCCTGTTTTTTATAAAGATCACCATTCTGACCGAACTTCTGCTGCTTGTACAAATTCAATTCCTGTTCTTTAGTAACAATTGATTGCTGGGCATCTTTAAGTTTTTCCGGTGAAAGTTTGCTTTGGTTTTTCTGGTAGTCGGCATATTCACTTTGAAGTGTAGCAGTTAAAGTATCTGCATGAGCATACCATGATTTAGCTATTTTATCAAGTTCACCTTGTGCCTTAATAGCTTCCGGTAAAGTACTAAGCATTACCTGGGAATCCACATAACCAATTTTTTGTGCACTCTGGGCATATGTGCCTATTGCAAGCAGCAGGAACAGTGGTAAAATTAAAAGAACTTTTTTCACGATCAACCTCTGAAATTATTAACAAAAAATTTTTCTGTAGTAAAAGATGATTATAATTAAAGCGTCGCAAACCGGATGCTTTAATTAAAATCCTCTGCCAAACTGAAAATGGAAAATCCACTCAGGATCCTTTCCATCAACACTCTTTCTGTCAAAGCCGTATCCAAAATCAAATCCTATAAGTCCAATAGGATTTATTAACAATCTTGCTCCAACACCAACAGATCTTTTAAGATCAAAAAGATCTATTTTGCTGTTAAGATCTGCAAACACATTACCGGCTTCAGCAAATGCCAGCAAATAAATCGGAATAGGTTCCAGCGCCAATGCGCCTCTTAATTCCATGGTATAACGGGTCATAACGTTACCGCCAACAATATCACCGGTATTATCAACAGGGCCAATTGTTCTGTCATCGTAACCACGTAAAGGAGTAGTAGCAATTATTAATCCGTTGCCACCCATCCAATATCTTTCGAAAGGATTTATTTTTGTAACTGTAGCCAAATCTAATTCATCCATCATACCAATGTCTGCACAGGTGTAAAGAGCAATGCGGTTTGTTCCGAACAGTCTTTTATACCATTCGGCTTTAAAACCAATCTTCCAATAGTTAATATCACCCGGAAGTAACGCACCACCGGAAATTTCCGCATCCAAAGATACTGAAGAACCCTGAGACGGAAAAATGGGATTATCAATATTTTTACGACTTAAAGTTGCCCCAAAAGTAAACTGATCTGCCTGGCCTTCAACATAATACGAACCACCTTCTTTGTTATCAAAACTCTGGTATCTGAAAAAGCCGGAGATACCGGTATAAATATCCGGCCAGCGTAAACGTCTGCCCGCTCTTATCGTTCCTCCGAACTGATGGATATCGTAAATGTATTGCTGCCTTGTATCAAATATTTCTGCACCAAGAGACGTAGGTGTATCCATAAACCATGGTTCAGTAAAACCAAGTGAAAAAGTTCTGTAATAGTTTCCAACTCCAAACTGCCAGTTAAAACTTAAAATCTGGCCACCGCCAAGCTGGAATGGTTCTGTAATTGAAAAATTGTTCAGAGTAACACCAATTGCACCGCTAAATCCGTATGCTCCACTGTACCCCACGGAAGCATTTAAGTAATCGCTTGATTTCTCTTCAACTTTGTAAGTAACATTAACTGTGCTATCACCGGCAGGAAAATAATCAACACCTTCCGAGTAAAGTTTTTCCGTGTTAAAATATTGTGTGTTGGCTAATTGTTGCAAGCTTGTAAATAATGCACTGCGGCTGAAGTAGTCATCAGGAACTGTATAAAGTTCTCTCCTAATAACTTTATCCTTTGTTTTATCATTACCCTGAATATCAACCCTTGCAATTCTAAACTGGTTATTTTCCACTACCTGGATATTAATATCGAGTGAATCAACCCCGATTTTTGTTTCTGTAGAATTAAAACTTGAACGAAGGTAACCGTTGTCTACATATAAAGCAGCTACATCATTTTGTTTTTCATTTGGTCCGCGTAAATTTCTCTGGAATTTGTCATAATCATAAATATCACCTTTTTTTAATTCTAATCTTGCGTTAAGGACATCTTCCTTATAAACAGTATTACCTTCCCAAACTATGTTCCTGATTTTGTATTGCGGGCCTTCGTAAAGATTGACTAAAACCGTAACATCTTTTTTATCTTCGGAATAAATAAGAGAATCTGAAATTATACTAAAATCCCTGAAGCCGTTCTTTCTGTAGAAAGTTTCTAAAAGTACTTTATCTTCCTGGTATTTTTTTCTGTTCAGTTTAGCGCTGCTCCAGAACTTCCACCATTTAGCTTCTTCGGTTTCATCGAATGCGCCTTTCAGATCACTATCATCAAAAAAGTCGTTACCTGTAAATTCAATTTTACGGACAACAACTTTGTCTCCTTCGTTAATCAGAAATTTTACAAGAACACGGTCTTTCATCTTTGCTATAAAATTGGAAGAGTTTTCCTTTATATCAAAAGACGTTTTATACTCATCGGATAAATCGGCCTGGTTTCTCCAGGTAACTTCAATTTCGTCATCAATTGTATCGGCATCTAAAAAAGAATACTTGAGAATTTTTATTTCAGCGTTAAGCAAACCTTCTTCTTCGTACAGACCTTTAATCTTGGTTTTAATATTATAAAGATCTTGTGATCTTAAAATTTGTCCTCTTACAAGATTAACTTTCCCTTCAATATCCTTGGTGCTTATGTCATCTTCACCTTCGATAACATATTTCTCAATACGTGGAAACTCGGTTACTTTAATTAAAAGGAACACACCGTTATCAAGTTTTTTATCAATCACAATCTGAACATCAGAAAAAATGTTCAATGACCACAATTGTTTTATTGCGTTCATAGTCTGGTCGCCCGGCACTTCAATTTCATCACCTACTTTAAGTCCGCTGTTAGCAATAATTGTGGCAGCATCCGCAGATTTGTTTCCGACTACCGAAACACCTAAAACCTGGTATTGTACTCTTGTATTTTGAGACCACAAAAGGGAGCAGGTGAAAATTAGAAATGTAAAAATCTTAATGACTGAAGGAAATAATTTGAGCATTAATCAACCTTAATTCTTTTGTAAAATTTGTTCGCTAACAAGTCCGTATCTTCGCTCCCGGTTTTGAAAATCCGAGATAGCCTCAAACAGATATTCTTTAGAAAATTCCGGCCAGAGTACATCAGTTATATAAACTTCCGAATAAGCAATTTGCCAGAGTAAAAAGTTACTTATACGGAATTCGCCGCCGCTGCGTATAACAAGGTCAGGATCAGGAATTCCTGAAGTTGTAAGGAAACCGGAAAATAAAGCTTCGTCAATATTGTCCATATGCAATTTACCGGTTTTAACCTGTGCGGCAATTTTCTTTACAGCGTTAATAATTTCCCAGCGTCCGCTGTAACTTAATGCAAGGTTAAGAACCATCTTTGTATTTCCGGAAGTAAATTTAATTGCATCCATTAATTCCTTCTGGACAAGTTCCGGCAAAGAATCAACGTTTCCAATTGTAGAAAGACGAATGTTATTGGAGTGCAATTCTTTAGTTTCTTTGTGAAGGCTTTTAACTATCAATCTCATCAAAGTAGAGACTTCATCTTTAGGCCTCTTCCAGTTTTCAGTTGAAAAAGTATAAAGAGTTAAATATTTAACACCAACTTCAACACAAGCCTTAACAATTTCTCTTACGGTTTCTACACCTTGTTTATGACCAGCAACCCTTGGTAAGCCGCGTTTTTTTGCCCATCTTCCATTGCCATCCATAATAATAGCAATATGAGCCGGTATGGTACCTTTCTTTTTAAGCACTTCAGCCGTTATTGAATTCTCTTTCTTCCCTTTCGTCAATTATCTCTCTTTTATTACAATTTGACCACAAAAAATACTTTAAGCCACAAAAAATGTCAAGGTAATACATTAAGCTAAATGTTGAAATAAAAATGATTTATTTACAAAGTAACATGAATGTATTGTGTTGGACAAACCAAGTTGGAAAATAGTTTCTATTTGAATAGAAACAGATTTTAGAGGTGAGAAGTATTATCAGGAGAATCTTTTTGCTAAGTTTTCCTCCCTCAAGGAATTTTCCTTAAATGAATTGCCCGGATTTAAAACAACAATCTTTATGTTCTTATAGGCTTCCATGCTAAGACTTTCCGTAATTGATTTGATTTTGGAATAATTCTCAGGAAATACACCAATAAACAGGGTAACATTCTTGTTTGAATATTTTGTCTGGCGTGTGGCTAAAAATTCTAACTTGGCAGTAATTCTTTCATCCTTTAATTCTTCTTCGGTAATTACAACTCCAAGCGCATATTTCTTTTTGAAACGGCCTACAGCATCAACATTATATTTTCCGATAGGAGTCGGTTCTTCAAGGTAAGTCCCGAATTTTCTTCTCAAGGTCATATAACCATTCTGCCAGAAATGGTCTATCAATTGGTCTACTGTTTCTCTTCCATTAGATGATGGCATATAAACTCCTTTTCTTAATTAACCCAGGGTATAATTGGAATAATTGGGGAAAACCTGTATTTGTTCAGGATTTTAATATTAGCAATCTTCTTGTATTCATACTTTCTTATATGCTTGGAATAGTCTGGTTTACCATAAATTACCTTATTGCCGGATTTATCATAAGACAGATAATAAGGTTCCAGCACAATCTCTTCTAATCCATAAAGAAATCTCACCTTATTTCTTTTTTGAATAGCCTGATAGAATATTTCCGATTTCATAATTTGTATCTCCTAATTGTACCATCTGATTACGCCAACAACTTTACCTACAACCGAGAAGTCTTCTCTATATGTAACATCAATTGGCTGATAAATGTTATTTTCGGGAATAAGAAAAGTCTTATCTCCATTAACTTCAAACCTCTTAACTGTTGCTTCATCACCAATTAAAGCAATTATAATTTCACCGTTCAATACATTTTTATTTGGAGCAACAATTACAATATCATCTTCATAAATGCCCGCGTTAATCATACTATCGCCCTTAACTTTTAACGCAAAGCAATCTGCAAAATTTTTCTTGATCCGTTGATCTACTGTCAAATAGCCGTCAATATTTTCAAAAGATAATATCGGCTGACCGGCAGCGACTCTACCAATAATCGGAACTTCATTGTTAAGCACTGCATCAATCTCTGTTTTCTGCTTTGGACGGTTTAAATCAATAACAGTAACAGACCGGCTAATATTATAATCGGAATTTATGTAGCCTTTTTTAGTCAATGCATCCAGATGCCGCTTTACACCAAAAGTAGAAACTATATTAAAATGTTTTCCAATCTCACGTAAAGACGGAGCGTAACCTTTTACATTGATATAGTTTTGAAGAAAATTGAGAATTTCTTCCTGCCGTTCTGTTAATCCGTTTTTCATTTTAGTACTCAATTGTTCACTACAATAATAGTAAACATATGCGCACTTGTCAAGTAAAATTTTTGAGAATTTAAAAAAAAATCTGTTACCCAGTAAATTTGAGTAACAGATTGAAAATTTGCGGCTTAATTTTTTATTAAGAAATTAATGTGAAAGGTTTTCTGTACGACGGTTAATTAGTGATAACAATTTCTGCCCGGTTTCATAGTTATTGTAAAATCCTCTGAACAAATCTTCACCCGGACCATATGCAAAAACACCAACAGCATTGGCAGTATGATTTGTGCAAAGGAATTCTATATTAGGTTTATTCAATTCCCCGCTAGTAACGGAAATACCTCCGGTTTCATGATCTGCTGTTACAACTAGCAAAGTATTTTCATCCTGGTTTGCAAAATCCATTGATGTTTTAACTGCGCCTTCAAAATCATTCATTTCTGTAATGGTTCCATCTATATCTTTTTTATGTTCAGTCCAGTCAATTTGCGAACCTTCAACCATCAATACAAAACCGTTTTCAGTTTTGTTCAATTTACTCAATGCAATTTTTACAAGATCCGATAAAGAATAATTTCTTTTATCCGCAGAGTTAAGGCCGTCTTTTTCAAGAAGCGCAATTAGTTTTGTTCCTTTTGTATTTAAAAATTCGTCATAATTAAAACTAACCGAGTAACCGTCTTCTATAAGTTTATCAATCAAATTAACATTATCAGTTCTTTGTCCATTTGGTGTCGGCAGAAAATATTTTTGCCCTCCGCCAATAACAACATCAATACCGCTTTGCGGCAACTGACTTGCAATTTCCATTTCTTTGTACCTGTCATCAACATGAGAAAAAAAAACTGCGGGAGTTGCATTAGTAACAGAACAAGTAACAACAACGCCGGTAGACAAACCTTTGTTTTCTGCTACTTCCAAAATACTCTGCAAATTGTTTTTATTGGAATCCATACCAACATATTTATTATTGGTTCTATACCCGGTTGCAATTGCGGTACCGCCTGCAGCAGAATCTGTAACTAACTTATCTGCGGAGCAAGTTACAGCTAAACCAATTGAGCGGAATTTTTTGAATGGACAATCTTCGTTGACTATAGCAGAAGCGGTTATCAAATTTAAACCCATTCCGTCACCAATCATAATAATAATATTTTTAGGAATTTCCTTCCCCTGCGGAAAAATTACTGATGACAGAAAGAGTAATGCAACAAACAGTCTTGCGGCTGATTTTAATTTTTTATTTTTCATTAAAGCCAATCTCTTTTAAATGTAAGTTAACCAATTATGAGTATCGGGTTTTAAGCCATACTGAACAGAAGTAATTTCATCGAATAATTTTAACTCCAGAGGGTTGGCTTCACCATTATTAAAATTAAGAACTTTATCTTTAAATGTTAATGAACCAACAGAGGAAATAACTTCTGCTGTTCCTGTTCCAAAAACACATTCGATATTTCCTTTATCATATTCTTCAATAACTTCATCAATGCTAATCAAACGCTC
>CAZIDB010000097.1:0-17034 GCA_964537965.1 uncultured Melioribacter sp.
AAAGAAACCCGATTTAATTTTTGCTTTGCATGTTGTTCCGTTTCCTTCTGGAACTATTGCAGTAAAGTCAAATGAAATGTACGCTGATAGAATTGAGTTTTGCATTAAACTAAGTAAGGACGTCGATAATGATCTGGCTTTAAATGAAGTAACTAAATGTCTTGGAGAAATAAACAAAACAGAAGTTCAGAACATTTTTAATGTTGATGCAGGAGACCAGAAGACAGGATTGCTTAGTCCCACCGGACCTTTGAATGATTACATACAGGTACAAAAAGATAATCTGAAAGGAGAAGAACAAGGTGAATATATTTTAATCAAATCTAAAGCTTATAGTTCAAGCTTATCTAACATTGAAAAGGCTGTTGAGAAATTGAAGTATCTTTTAAACCAGTCGCATATTAGTAATAGTATAGAATCGGTTACATACAATTATGTTCAACCATCCGTTATTAACGATCCTGATTATGTTGATAAAAGCGTAGATATTGTTAAATCGATTTATGGTAAGCAAAGCGTTTTTCGATTCTACGGAATAATTCCATACTTCAATGATGATTATGCATACTTCCTTGATAATACAAAGGGGGTCTATTTCTTTCTTGGTGGATCAGATTTTGCGAAAGGGATTATCTCAGCGCCTCACAGTCCAAATTTTATGGTTGATGAAAGTTGCATAAAAACAGGAGTAAAATACTTTTCATCATTGATATACGAATTGTTAAACGACAGAATAAACAGTAAATGAAACGACTCGCTTATCAGAAATATAATCCAATATTAAAGGAGAAATGAAATTGAAAATATTATTACCAACTTTAGTACTCATGTTTGCTTGCACAGATAATCTTAGATAATCAATAATTTTTTTGTAAAAGGAAAATGAAAAGGATAACATTAAAAAAAATATTCTTAGAGCCGCTTTTTTACTTAGCATAGCTGTCTTCTTTTTTGTTACGTATTTAAATGGACAAGATAAGTTTAAAGTTACACATCTAACTTTTGAGCCTGGCCAGGAAGGTTTTGCAACATGGTCCCCTGATAGTAAAAAGATTATTTACCAATTCACCGATTTGAAAGACACTCTTGGAAAAAACGGATTATGGAAAATCTCTCCTGACGGAACCGGAAAAGAACAGATCTTCAAAGGACTTGCTGAACATGCCAAATGGTCACCGGATGGTAAATATATTGTGTTTGATGCTGATACCGGTAATAGTATAAAAATAATTCCGGCTGAAGGAGGTACCCCGATAATTTTTCTTCCGGATTCAATTCAAATTATTAATGGAGGTATGCCTTGCTGGTCACCAGATGGATTGAAGATTGCATTTCGTGATGGTCGAACTTCATCTTTATGTGTAGCAGAAATTAATACTGGTAAAGTAGTTCAGATATTCCGTCAGGAAGGTATGAACCCTTTACCGGGTTGCTGGACTATAGACGGGAAAAACATTCTGATTGCTTTGATGGAAAAACAAACCAGAAAGTGTACGCTCCGGAAAATCTCTTCAGATGGAAATAAGCAAAAACAAATTACAGGACATCATGAAAACTTCTACCGTCATCTTGCTCTTTCTCCTGATGGTTCAATGTTGGTCTATGCCGTATTGGAAAATAAATATCTGGGCATCTGGATTATGCCGGCTGAAGGTGGTAAATCTCTACCGTTAGAGATTACTCCTAAAAGTCATAATGAAGGAATGAACTGGTCACCCGATGGGAAAAAGATAGCTTTCACAAGCACCCGCTCCGGAAGTTTTGATATCTGGTTAATGGATGTTGACATCAACCAGTTGCAGCAAGAACTCCGGGAACTTAACAAATGAAAAAATACTTGTGTTTGTTTTCTCTTAGCCTATCTGTTTATGTGGTTTTAATCAAAATCATTTTTAAAACAAGACGAAAGGAAAAAAGAAACGTCCAAAAAGAAAATCCAAAAAGAAGAGTAAAAACAAAATGAGATTATTAAAATTAATTTTTGTTAGCACATTACTACTACCTATAACTTTAATCCTACAAGAGCAGGTGATATCTGATTCTATTGAAGTTAATGAAAACAAAATAACAGATAAAGTTTCAGTTTATAATATTACCGGCTTACAATCTACAAATGTCATTGTTATAAATACGGATGAAGGATTAATTGTAATAGATTCTGAAACATCACCAGTATTTGCCAAAGCAATAAGGGATAAAATTGAGAAAGCATATAGTGGGGAAAAAATATGTTATCTAATAAACACTCACGATCATGGTGACCATACATATGGCAACCAGATATTTGCCGATGCTACGATTATCGGACATGAAAAGTGTAAGGATGAAATGATCAAAAACGAAGATCAAGTGGAGAAAACACGGACACAGCTTACAAATATATTAACTACAATGAAAGAAAGATTGGAGAAACTTGACAAGCAGTCTGATGCGGCAAAAAATATAGTTAATATTATTTCTTACTATGAGCCAATAGTTAAAGGATTAGGAGAGGGTTTTGTTCTTACTACACCGACAAAAACTTTTACAGATAAATATCAATTAAAACTTGGCAGTGAAAATTTAACTCTTGTCTATTATGGTTATTCTCATTCTTACAGCGATATAATTATTTCTTACCCCAAGGATAAAATTCTAATAACAGGCGATTTATTTGCCGAAGGTGATGAGCCGTATTTTGATTCGGACAGAATTCAATATATAGACAAGTGGGTAGAAACATTAAGCAGTGTGTTAACAGATACGAATGAAATAAAATATATAATTCCGGGACACGGTAAACTCCTGCCAATATCTTTATTAGTTAATAATTATAAAATCATAAAAGAAAAACTGAAAGAATTTAAAGGGAAAGAATCAGCTTATTATGAGTTTATAAAATCATATGAAAATGACGGTTTAAGCGCATCAATAAAAAAGATGAAAGAATTGAAGGCTGATAATTCTCATTACTATTTTTTACATCCGGAGTTTGACACATATGTATATAAACTGATGTTAGGTGATAAGTTATCAGATGCACTGGAATTGTTTACTGTTCTCTCAGAATTATTTCCGGATTCATATATAGCATTCGATAGCCTTGGCGAAACCTGTTTGAGAAAAGGTGATAAAGCAAATGCGAAAAAGTATTTCAGCAAATCTTTAGAACTGAATCCCCAAAATGATAATGCCATTGAAAAACTTAATGAATTAAAATAAAACCAGTAAGCGAAATGAAAATCTTAATATTAATCTTATCACTCAATATTATTTATACTGGTAGTTTCATTACACAGACTCATCAATTATCAAAAAAAAGCAGGATATAATCCTCAATAAAAAAGTTTACTAGTACCAGAAGTGAAAGGAAGTAATGTTTTGATGGACAGACTGTTTTCAAAAGGAGAATGGGATGACGCAATAAAGATTTCATTATAAGACAGTTCTCAAATCTTCTTGAAAGTGAATTCCGCTAATCTTTATTAAAGAACCCTGTTTTAGGTTCATTACAATAGAGACCACTGAGACTTGAAGATTATTTGAGATGCGGTCCTGTGGCTAGAACCTGCTAGGTCAATTACCTATACCCGTATAACAGTGTGAAGATTAATATGATGAAGTTTTGAGAAGAGAAAAGTCATGGATAGAACAGTATCAAGAAAAACTTATTACTCTGAGAAAATAATATCTGTAAGAATCAGATAAAGAAAAAACTAATTAAAAAAATTATAGAGGATTAAATGATGAAGGCTAGACTTTTGGTTTTTTCGATTATTCTTTTTTTGAGTATTGCTTGTTTTGGTGAAGATGGAATAGCTCTACGCAAAGAGTTATCAATATTGAAACCATTGATAGGAAAAACATGGGTTGGTGAAACAGAACATCCATCTGAAGGAATGATGCTACATATGTTATTTAAATTAGAACCGGCATATGAAGGTAACGTCCTTAAATTTTATAAAGAGTGTAAAGAATTAAAAAATATTACTGATGGATACCTTTATTATGATCCCAATAAAAAGGAAATTGTTTTTCTACGACTGACTAATAACGGAAATATTACAGTAGGAAATGTAAAGGAAGAGGATAATAAGATTTTGATGTATGGCTATGCAATATTTCCTGATCGCAAATTAGAATTCAGAAATACATTTGAAATAACCTCTAAGGGATTTCTAATCGATAAATATTTTCGGTTTGAAGATGGAGAATGGAAAGCAGGTCATGCAGTTATTTATCATGCTGAATAATTTATTGAAATGTGAGGTTTCTCAGAGTATTTATTCTTTTCAAAAATCATTAATGAGTTGTAAACTAAAAACAATTAATATAGAGAAACGATATCATGAAAAATATTATTTTGATTTTATTGCTTTCTTTTGGGTTTATGACTATAACATCAGAACAAAAAGTTGAGACTCATGAAACTGAAAAAGAGTTGGTGACAAGGACTATTAGTTCCTGCATAGGATGGGCTAAAGATAAAAACCTTGAACTTTTATTCAGCGTTATCGCAAACGATACAAATTACATAAGCGTTTCACCGGGAAAGAATGTTGTAAAAAAATTCGAGGATGTTAAGAAAAATGTTCCATTCTGGATGAGTCCCGAGTTTAAATATGTACGCCATGAATTAAAAGACCTGAGAATAACTTTTTCCAAAAACAGAGATGTTGCTTGGTTTTACTGCATTCTTGATGATATCAATACTTATAAAGGTGAACCGGCATCGTGGGAAAATGCACGTTGGACTGGTGTTGTTGAAAAGCGAGATGGTAAATGGATAATTGTTCAACAACATTTTTCGTTTCCAAGAGAAGAATAATGAAGAAGAATTTAAGTCCTGATATTTCTATAAGCTTATTACTTATTTGATTGTGAATTACCAATTCTTTGAAATGGAGAAAAGATGATATATCATAAAATCTATAACATCTCTCTGGGATTTTTTTTTTTAGTATTCTTTTGGGGAATACAATTATGTCTTGCCCAACAAGATAATGATGACATTATTATTGGTAAATATAAAGTTATTCATTCCCATGTCCTGTATGAAGACAGGACTCTTTTTATCCATCTTCCACGGGAATATAATGATACCAATCTGCGATATCCTGTAATGTATCTCCTATATGTTGATTTAGATAATTATTTCCTGGACGCAGTTTCTATTAGTTCGAGACTATCAGAAATTGGTGCTGCTCCACAATTCATCATTGTTGGTGTAGCCAACACAAACAGGTATAGAGACTTACTTCCACTAAAAAGCAAAGCTAGTGGCGAGGGGGGAGGTGCGGATAATTTCCTGATGTTTATGGAAGATGAATTAATACCTTTTATTGATAAACAATACAGGACGAATGATTGCCGGATATTGGCTGCTCCTCAGGCAAGTGCAGTGTTTAGTTTATGTACGCTTACAAGCAAACCAAAACTCTTCAATGCGATAATTTCAGATAATCCTTTCATGAATATTGATAATTCGGAATTTCTTTTCGAACGGGCAGAAGAGTTCTTCCAAACCACGAAAATTCTAAAGAGCTCTCTCTACATTAAATTTGAAAAAAATGAGCGTCTTCAAAATTCTGAGTATCCACAAAAGTTTGTTAAACTCCTTGAAACCAATAAACCGGATGGTTTCCACTTTCATGCAGAATTCAGTGAACCTTCCGGGTATTTTATTTCTCCTCTGGCCTTTAAGGAAGGCTTACTTACAGCTTTCGATTCATATAAATTGCCCGGGAATTTCCAAACCAATACTATAAACGATATTATTAAATATTATGAGAACCTTTCTCAAGAGTATGGTTTCCATGTAGATCCCCCTTCTATTACTTTAACATTCGCAGGAGTAAAATTGAACCGTGAGGGAAAGATAAAAGAAGCTATACAAGTATTCGAATATCTCCTAAGCTTCTATCCAAAATCGTTAAATGCCCACTGGCAGCTTGGCGAAACTTACCGCGGATTGGGAAATCCTGAAAAAGCAAAAGAGTATTATAAAAACTTTCTTAGTATACGTGATATTGATGCATCGATGGTACATACCCGTTTGAGGCAGGTAGAAAGTATGATTGACAGCTCTGCTGCCTATCGCATTGAACAGGAAATAAATAAAGGTGGTATTGAGGAAGGCATTAAAAAGTATAAAGAAATAAAATCTGACCCTAAAAACATTTTCTACTTTGATGAGAATGAATTTAATTCTTTAGGATACCGGCTGATGGAAAATGGAAAGATAAATGACGCCATTGAAATTTTTAATATCAATGCTGAACTATATACCAAATCCTCAAATGTATATGATAGTTTAGGTGAGGCTTATATGAAAGCAGACAACCGTGCGTTAGCAATTCAAAATTATAAGAAATCCCTGGAATTGAATCCGGAAAATGAAAATGCAAGAAAAAAGCTGGAACAATTAAATAAATAATAAATATGAGTCTTTTAAGGAGTTATATTTTAAAATTTTTTACGAGAAACAAATGAAAAAGTTAAATCTCATTTTTTGTCTATTGCTTATTGCAACAATATCCACTTTTGCCCAACAAACAGAATTTCCTAAACTCACTGGTCCGTATCTGGGGCAGAAACCACCGGGAATGACACCAGAATTATTTGCTCAGGGGATTGTTTCCACTGAGTTGCATGAATTTTCATGCTGCTTCTCACCAGATGGTAATGAATTCTATTTTTCACGTAGACATCCTCAATTAAATTATCCTGTCTTAATGTTTAGCAGAGCAGTTGATGGAGTTTGGACAAAACCGGCAATTGCACCATTTGCAGAAGAACAATTCTCATTTGAACCCTGGATAACACCGGACAACAAAAGATTATATTTTCAATCAGGGAAACCAACACCTGGTCAGACCGGGCCCTCGATGAATGTCCTTTATGTTGAACGTAAGGATGTTGGTTGGGGTGAAGCAATTGATCCGGGAGTGCCATTTAATCCAGCAAAAGCAATGCACATCTCTTCCACACTTGATGGTACAATTTATACAACGGATATCTCAATGGGACCAGGTACCGAGTGTCTTGGAATTATCAAAAATGTAAATGGAGAATATAAAACTCTTAAAAAATTGGATGCTCCATTAAACACTGAAAAACTTAGTCAGCATCCATGGATAGCACCTGATGAAAGTTACATTATTTATTCCGTACGCCGACCGGGTCAAAAAGTAGTAGGTGTTCTATACTATTCTCAAAAGAAAAAAGACGGCAGTTGGAGCGAACCTAAAGAAATAAATCTTGGGATGAGTGCCGGACAGCCGTATATCACAAGTGATGGTAAATATCTTTTCTTTACAAACATGACACAAAATACAGGCGATCTTTACTGGGTTTCTACAAAGATCATCGAAGAATTGAGACGGAGAGAATAAAAAATAGTAGCGATAAAATGGGAGAAATAAAAATGAATAAACTAATTCTATTCACTTGCCTGCTAATTACAGCAGTAACAATTTATGCCCAGCAAACCGATTTTCCAAAACTAACCGGTCCATATCTTGGGCAGAAACCACCGGGAATGACACCAGAATTATTTGCTCCGGGTATAGTCTCTAATGGTAATAATGCTAGCAGTGTTGCAATCAGTCCCGACGGAAAAGAAATATACTGGGATATGGATAAGATCTGGTTTACTAAACTGGAGAACAATACATGGACAAAACCCGAAATTATTTTTTTCAGTAAAGGTAACGAATATTTATACCGGGTTCCCTGTGTGTCACCAGATGGAAAGAAGTTATTCTTTTTATCCACTCAACCAGGATCTGTTTCTGAAGACAAGGAGAATATCTGGTACGCAGAAAGGACATCAACAGGATGGGCAGAACCTAAATCTATTAGTTCGAAAGTAAATAAGCTCCGAATACACTGGAATATAACTGTATCCAATTCGCTAACGCTCTTTTTCCAGGGATCAAGATCAGATATTCCTGATATGGGTGGCATTTATACTTCAAGGATTGAGAAAGGTGATTATACTGAACCTGTAAAAATGGGTTCTGAAATAAATGCGGCCGGAACAATGACAACCTGCCCATACATCTCACCTGATGAATCATATATCATTTTTAATAGAATGGGAAATAATCCTGAGAACTCGGGCATCTTCATAAGTTATAGGGACAGGTCGGGTGGATGGTCTCCTGCGGTTATGCTTATTGGAGGAGGTAGAGACAAAGGCGGTCTTAGTCCAAGAATATCACCCGATGGCAAATATTTATTTTACGTGAATGGAGGAGTTTATTGGTTGCCGATTGCGGAACGTATTGAAGAGTTGAGACCGAAAGAATGAAACCTATTTGATTGCAAAGATTTTATATATTCAAATACTATCAAATACCGAAAGACTAAAATAATCATCATTATAAAAAAAGAGATTAAATCATGAAGGAATTAATGGTAATATTATTTCTATGGTCCGGTTATTCGGAAATAATTCTGGTATGACAAATCGATAACTGTGATTCATTGAGAGAAGAAGTTAAAAAAACAATCAGTTCATGCATAGGTTGGGCTAAAGATAAAAATCTTGACCTTTTATTCAGTGTTATTGCAAACGATACAAATTACATAAGTGTTTCACCGGGAAAGAACGTGGTAAAAAAATTTGAAGACGTTAAGAAAAATGTCCCATTTTGGATGAGTCCGGATTTCAAATATGTACGCCATGAATTAAAAGACCTGAGAATAACATTTTCTAAAAACAAAGATGTTGCGTGGTTCTACTGCATTCTTGACGATATCAATACTTACAAAGGTAAACCTGCTTCCCGGGGAAATGCACATTGGACAGGAGTTGTTGAAAAACGAAATGGCAAATGGGTTATTGTTCAGCAACATTTTTCTTTTGCAGATAATAAAGAAAAACCAAAAAACAATCGCAGACAACTAGAGTAACTTACTGATTTATGAATATCCGATATGTGGTTAAATTCTACAAAAGAGACAAATTCACTTTAAATAAAATGGAAGACTTTTGAAAAGCATAATTCTATTATTAAATTAGAATATATTGCTAGGAATCTTAAGTTAACACTGTCATAGATTTTTCATTTAAAAATATTAGCACATAAAAAATACTTTTTCCTATTTAAGGATAAGAATGAACTGGAAAATATTTAACAATCTATTTTGTTATTTCCTTTTTATAATTTTTTTTACATTTCCCTTAGTAGCTTACAGCCAAACAACTGAAATTATTTTCGACGCTATTACTTTCAGATCGATCTATGTAAATGATTGGAAGATGAATGTAGGTGATAGCATTGTCTGGGCGGCATCCGATTATAACGATTCGTACTGGCAGACAGGTTATATCAACAATACGCATTCGAATGAATCAGGAATAAGATGGCTTAGAACGAGTATTATTATAGACTGCCCTTATGATGAAAATGACAGGATAGTTATTAGAATAAGAAATCTGGTTTCAGCATATGAAGTTTACTGGGATGGGGTATTAATTGGTGTGAACGGAACGGTTGGAAAAATCAAAGAGACAGAAAAGCCAGGAGTAATTATAAAGACTTTCAGTTTACATAAGAACACTACATTACGTGGAAGACACATTCTTGCAATAAGATATTCCAATAATCACAACATTAATATTATAGGCAATACGCGAGTAATCTTTGGATACGAAAACATTATGGAATCAGTAAACTCTCTTGTGTATAGAAATAGTTTTTTCTTTCTAGGTGGGAGTATATTCGCCGCATTGTTTTGTTTAATGCTCTACTTTGGTTACGAAAAGAACAAACTCTATTTATTATTATGTTTGATTTATCTAAGCCGAATAATAGCGATAATTCTTGAAATTCAAAGAAATGAATCATCAATATCATTGCAAGCATTCAATTATCTGGTAATTGCTGGCGAAGTTTTCTTTTTACTGATATCGTTACTAGATATAATTTTTATTCAGTATTTACTCGAATTTAAGAAGAAAAAATTAATTACTATCCTGTCTTTTACAGTTCTCCTAATTGCTGAAGCTTTGAAAGCAGACAATCCCTTAATGTTTATACCCGCTATAGATTTTATTGTCTTACTCATAGTACTTATACTCGCTGCAATAGCAACAATTAAAAATATACTCGGTGGTAAGATCATGCTCTTCATTTTCATATTTGGATTCCTTGTAAATGTTTATTTTCTAATAATACGGAACGATTTTATTGGCGCGTCAATATTGTTTCCGATGTATGCATTGGTTTTAAATTCTGGTCTAATTCTAGTAATTGGTCTTAAAATCAGGGAGCGGTCAAAAATGTTTCATCAATTTGAGCTACGTTCCAAGCAGCTTGAGATAGAGTTACTGAAAAAATCTATTCAGCCACATTTTTTAATGAATACTCTTGCATCAGTCAAATCTTTATATCATGAAAATCCCGTTAAGGCAGAAACTCTGATTGATCTTATTGCAGAAGAGTTCAGAATTATAAATAAAATTTCCTCCGAAAAAGAAATACCAATCTCCCAGGAAATAGAACTCTGCGAATCTCATTTGAAAATTATGGGTTTAAGACTTGAGTCGAAATATGAACTAATAAAATCAAATATCCCTGCTGATGAAAAAGTGCCTCCTCTCATATTTCACACAATTGTGGAGAATGGTATTACGCATGCTTTTCAATCCGGGAAAGATGGTAAATTCTGTTTGTCATGTGAAGCCGGACAGAATATGATTAGTTATAAACTCACTAATAATTACCCGATGATTGAAGTAAGCAGTAATGAATCCGGACCGATAAAAGAAGGTATGGGTATGAAATATGTCAAAACTCGTTTAGAAGAAAATTATCCTGGTCGATGGAAACTTGATTATGGTTTCATCGATCATAAATGGCAGGTTATAATAAATATCTGGAAAAACTAAATATGAAGATCCTGATTGTTGAAGACGAACCACCTATTGCAAGAGAAGTTGCACGTCTGACACGAACATTACTTGGCGATAAAGCAACAATAGTTGAAATTGTACACTCAATCGATAGTGCATTTCAATATCTTGAAAAAAATGCTATTGATCTCTGTCTGCTTGATCTTCAATTAAGCAACCAAAACGGTTATAATATATTGAAAAATACGGTTGCGGGATCTTTTCACACAATCATAATCTCGGCACATACAGAACAGGCTCAGGAAGCTTTTGAATATGGAGTTCTGGACTTTGTACCAAAACCAATAAATAAGGACAGGTTGAAGATAGCATTTGATCGGTTCCTTGGAATTAAAAAAACAGAGGATAATAAAGTAAAATTTCTTGTTGTGAGGAAACATCAATCTAATTTTATTATCTCAGTAAGTGATGTTCTCTATTTTAGAGCAACAGGTTATCTGGTAGAGATTCATTTAAAATCCGGAAAAATAGAAATATATGATAAACCTTTAAATCGTTTAGAGCAAATCCTTCCCGACAATTTTATCAGGACTCACCGTTCATATATTGTTGATATAAACCAAATACAAAACTATAGGCATAAAGGGAATTCAGTGTACGAGGTTGAGTTAAAAAATAATGAGGTGCTTCCATTGAGTAATGGACAGTACAAATTATTTAAATGTAAGTTAACTGTAAAAACAAGTTAACAATCCATTATAACTTTTCATCTGCTCCTTAATTTTTATTCACTTACTGAATTCAAATAAAAAACTGAGTTAAACAGTCAGACTATGTATTCAAAGGGAAAAAATTAGCATTCAGAGGAATTGGAATTATTTCAACTTAATAATTCTTTAGATTTGCTTCCGTGAGACAGATTTAATAAAAAGTATTATGAATTGTTTCCTTTTTAGACGGAGGATACAGATGAAAACTTTACTAATGATTATTTCTTTAATACTGTCAATGCTGATTTCATCATGTGAAATGAAAAATGAAAATTTGGAGGTAGTAATAGTGGAAAAAGAAAAACTACTATTGGATGAATGGGGAAAAGGGCACACAATGGTTTTCCCTGAGAATAGTGCAGATGAAATTACATATTTCGATCCTTCACTTCAAAAGCGTTTGAAGGGAAAAAATAATTTTATTGAACTTCTTAAACCCATTGAAAATAAATTCACAATTGAAAAATATGAGATGATCGATCCCGAAGTACAGATTTATGGAGATGTGGGGATCCTAACCTATAATCTCATTGATTATTCTAAAGATCTGCAAGGGACAGAGAAAAAATTTTTGTGGAATACAACGGAAGTTTATAAAAAATTCAATGAAGAATGGTTGTTAGTACATTCACATTGGTCTATAACAAAACCACTATGAAACAACCTATACAAAGTATAATGCCAGATCATATATAACTAATAAAGGAAAATAAAATATGAGATTAACATTTAAGAAGTTTTATTTACTATGTGTATTTATCATATTATTTTTTAACGTTTCATATTCTCAGAATAGTCTACATCTTACAAAGCAACAATGGCTCGAAGACCTAAAAGTTGCAGTGAAAACCCTGATAGACAATCACCCGAATCTTTATTACCGGATTTCTGAAGCAGAATTTCAACATAATGCTGAGGATGCTAAAAAGAATATCGAGCAAAGCCATTCGGATGAAGAATGTTTTACAGCATTGCGTACTTTTTTTGCGTCAATCTGGGATGGTCACACTAGACTTGCTACTGATTCACTGCCAGATTACCAAAGGATCTTTCCGGTTAGAATGTATGATTTTTCAGATGGTGTTTTTATTACGGGTATCATCAATAAATATGCAAAGTATATCGGTGCAAAAGTACTTAAGATTGGACAATTTCCGGCACAGGAAGCTTTGAAAAAAGCCGGAACACTTGCTTTTGCCGATAACGAGTTCGGAAGAAAATGTCAGGCACCTGTTCTTGCAGTAACACGTAATTATGCGTTTGGACTTGGAATAACAGAATCAATTGATTCATTAGTTATCCAGGTTGAAACAACTAGCGGAAAACTTGATACTATACTCCTCACACCTGTAGCACAATTTGGCTTGAATGTAATGACATCAACTATGGATATTGGTCCTGCGGGAATTCCATTTAATTCGGCATTTACTGGAACAGGAAAAGAGCTTCCTCCCTATTTAAAACACCTCGATGGAAATCATAATTACTGGTACGAGCATGACAAAGAGAACAGAATACTCTATATGCAATTCAATTTAGTAGTTGATCAGCAAGATGAAAGTTTTGAGCAATTCTATAAGCGTATGTTTAAATATTATGATTATAATACAAGCAGTATCGATAAATTTATTATTGATTTGCGTTTTAATGGCGGGGGCAATGGAATGATTGTATTGCCCTTTATGAGCGAAATTATCAAACGGGATAAAATTAACAGGATTGGTTCCTTCTATACACTAATCGGGAGGCGCTCATTTAGTGCAGCAGTCTTGTTTATTGCTGATTTAATGCTTCATACAAAGACGTTACTTGTTGGTGAACCGACTGGAGCAGCGCAAAATATGTTTAGTGATATTCGGGGAAAAGGCACTCTGCCTAACTGCAGGGCAATCCTTCTTCTCTCAACAGAATATTTTAATTTTGCATGGCCAGCTAATAAGAATTATACTATTCCTCCTCATTATCCTGCGCCGTTTTCATCTTGGGATTTCTTTTCGGGAAAAGATCCTGCGCTCCAGGCAATTATAACAAACAAAGTAAGAGCCTTGACTACGGTTCTTCAGGAAGAAGGTCCAATAGCAGCTTTAAAGTATTTCAGAGAAACAGACCACAACTGGGGAGCTCATACAAACCAATTAAGTATTACACCGATTACCTATCCAATAGGTGGAAATAATAGTTGTGAAGGTACTATTAATGATATTGGATACAACCTTATGAGTGAAAACAAGATGGAAGATGCTCACGCTGCATTTGAGCTTAATACAATGTTGTTTCCGGCGTCGTTTAATGTGTGGGATAGTCTAGCAGAATATTATATGAAATGCGGTGATAATAAGAATGCGGTTAAATATTACGAAAAATCACTTGTACTAAATCCCGATAACACGAATGCAAAAGATAAACTTCAGGAATTAAGTAAAAGCAATTAGATTTAAATGCCTTTTTAAAAAGGATAGCGAAATCAATATGAAAAAAGCACTATTATTATTCTTATTCCTTTTGGCAGCATCCGATTTGAAATTGCAGCAGAGTAGTGATTATACGGGCATTTTTATTAATCAGGGCTGCTCTTCTTTTTGTCTGGATAATAACGGCTATGCTGTTTTTGGAGCAAACTATGATCTGGTTAAAAACAAGTATGACGGATTGGTTATTATCAACAAGAGAAACGTATCGAAATCCTTTGAAGAGTCTGATTCATTCAGTAAACATGTGCGATGGACTTCCAGGTATGGCAGCGTAAGTTTTAACTTTATAGCGAGTCAAACTTCATGGAGTGGCATGAATGAGGCTGGACTAGTCATCTATTCAATGCGGCTTGAGGAAGGAAGCAAGGCACCAAAACCAGACAAGAGACAGTGCATATTAATTCATTACTGGTTACAGTATATGCTCGATAATTTTTCCACAATTGAAGAAGTTATTACCAGCGATTCCATAATAAGGATTTTTAGCAACGGCAGAATTCCTCATTACTTAGTCAGCGATAAACATGGCAATTGTGCAACTATTGAATTTATTGATGGGAAAATGGTAACTCACTCAGGAAAAGACCTTCCAGTGAAAGTGCTTGCAAATAATGCTTATGAGAGTTCAATTGCAGAATGGAAAAATATCTCATTGTTGAAGAAAAACAGGAAACCAATTCCCGATAAGGGAACATCATCACGTGGTCGGTTCTTACGGGCAGTAGAACGTGTAAATTCATTTAGGCCTACTGATACCGAAAAAGCTGTAGAGATTGCTTTTGATATTTTAAAAGATATCAGCAGGGCAAATACAAATTGGAGTATTGTTTTCGATACTAAAAACCTTCAGATTCACTTTAAAACAATTGTTCACTCCAAAATAAGAACTATTGACTTTCAGAAACTTGATTTTTCCTGTCAGACTCCGGTAAAGATGATTGATATTAACGAGAGACTATCCGGTGACATTACCAATCAACTAAAAGATTACTCCTTCAAATATCACTTTGATCATGCTCTGCATGCAGCAAAGAAATATGGACTGGAAATGACATCGGAAGAATTGGAAAAGTATATTAGGGCAATAGAAAAATTTTCTTGTTTAAAAGAATAGAAAATTAAATACTAGAATGAAGAGAACAACCTGATACTATAAGCAGATTGAATACTAAAAAGAAATACAGGCACCTAATAAAATACATGACTTTTTATTTTGTCCTCTTGTTATTTTAGAGAAGACCGGAATTGCACAACAGAAAAATCCATTCATAGAAAACAGGTTGTCAGAAACAAAGACAAAGAATATTTCACTTAGATACCTGGTCCATTTGCCAAACCAATCCGTCAGTATGCACCATCCTCTCCCCCTCTTGCTGTATCTGCACGGCGGTATGCGAAGAGACAACGATTTTAAAAAACTATACTGGTATCCTGTTCCGAAAATGATTTTAGAAATTACTTTCCCGGATTCATTTGTTATAGTCATCCCTCAATGTCCGGATTTTACTATACCACATGAGCAATCAGGTTGAAAGATATTCCATCCTGCTTTTTCCACAGTGCAAAAGATACTATATTGAATACCGATGAACCCGATAAAATAGTTGAAGAACTCAGAAAATTTCAAGCTGATGTAAAATACACCCGTGAGCCAGGAAGAATACACAGCCCGCCAAGAGTAGAATAGCATCTTGAAGTTCTGCAATGGTTTTAAGAGCACTCAAAGAAATATAGAACAGTAAACTTGAAAAGTTAATTTTCAGAGGAGAAACCCAAATGGGGAAAATATTTTTAATCCTGCAGGGATATTGAAAGTAGCCGGGAAATAATTTAACTTGATGCGGAATAATTTTGGAATGAAATTATGGGTGTGGCGCTGTTTTTCCGAAATACATTTGAGCCCGATATTTTAGAGTGGATAAACTCCAATCCGTTTGATTACCTGGAAAGAATTATAATAGTAAAATTTTATATAGAGTTTAAGAATAGGTTTAATAATTTGCTAACTAATGGAATGTAGATACTTATCCGCCTGTGGAGGATGCAGCAGTGTGTATAAATACGTTCTCTGAGCATTGGTTCAATAAAGCATAAGTAATAGTAAGGTTGAAAATTATTTAAAAAATAAGGAGTTATTATGAAATTTATTGATGATGATTCTAGAAGACAAAAGAAACGGGAATCGATAAAAGATATTATCGCTCATTTCAAGTCAAGTTTCACTCCTCTAGAAAATGAACTTCTTATTATGACAGATTTCTGTACTAAAGCTTATTATATCGAAGTTCATCTCTTAGCTGAAAAGATTCTAAAATTGGGAACTATAGATGTCCCATTAGATCCTGATGAACAAAGTGAATACCGTGCGAATAGAGAAATTGTGGAAGACAACAATGCATTTCTTAAGATGAAGGATGATGCAAAACTTGGGCGAACTTTCTCTAACCTTGTCGCTGAATATAATCTGGACTTTGATGAAGAAAAACCATTAAAAATAATAGGTGGTCAACATAGATTTATCGCTATAAAAGAGGCCTTTGAAGAAAACAATATAAACTACTATCATAACGTTAAAGTCTATTTTGAGTTAGACAATACTCAACGATTGGATGTTCAGTTAATTTCAAACACAAATATTGTTGTATCAAGCGATTTATTAGATAGAATGTTTGAAACATTAAAGGGACCTGAATTACGTAATTGGTGCCAGAAGGTTGGTCTACTTGCACAAGGTCAAGATTTCGCTGATAAAAAGCAAAGATCAAGTCAAATTACCGTTCGTCTTGCTCGCTCATTTATTTTAAGTTATCTAGAAGGTAAAAGAAATAAAAAGAAAAGATATGATCGAGTTAATCCTATACCTATAATTGCTAAAACTGGAATAATTGATGACCAATGGGAAGATGTCCGAACAAAGGAAAAGAATTTATGGACTGATACTGCACTGATA
>CAZIDB010000098.1:0-17010 GCA_964537965.1 uncultured Melioribacter sp.
GATGCATTTGCTTTTGATATAGGTAGCGTGTTCGAGACTTCATTTCTCAATAATATGAAGCTTGGAATTTCTCTTTCAAATTTCGGGAGCCAGATGCAGTTTGACGGAAATGATTTGCTTGTTACACATGTAGTTCCCGGAAGCCCGACGAACAAACAGATTCCTGCAATACTTCAGACCAATGAATGGAACCTGCCATTATTTTTCAGAATAGGATTGGCAACAAATGCATTTGAATTTGAAAATTATAAGCTGGCAGTTAGCTATGCAATTACAGATTCGAGAGATTATGAAACACGCCATAATTTGGGCGCGGCCTTTACATTTATGGATGTCCTAACGCTGCGTGGTGGTTACCGTTTTAATTATGATGAAGCAACATTCTCGGCAGGTCTGGGTGTAGCAATACCTTCGGACTTTATGGGTAAAGTAATGTTTGATTATGCCTATACGGATTTTGGTGAATTGAAAGATATTCATCAGCTTACAGTTGGATTAAACTTTTAATCTTAGTTAACAAAAGAGTTTATAAAATGAAAAGAAATAGTTTTACACCAACTTTAGTATTGATAATACCGGCTGCAATCATTGTACTGATTTTTTTTCTGTTGCAGTTAGCTGGTTGTATGGTTGACCGCGAACCAACAGCGCCGACAGAGATTACTCGTCCCCAGCCGTTTACGCTTGAACCATCAAACGGTACATTAAAGATTGGGCTATCTTCCGCAGTAAAAATGGTTTTTGATGAGCCGATGAACTTAAGTACTTTTAATGGCCGGTTTATATTAAAGGACAAAGCCGGGAATATAGTTGACGGTACATTTGAAGGTTCCGACTCTGTAATAACTTTCCGTCCTTCTTCGGCATTACAAAAAGCAACAATTTATTATGCCGAATTAAAAGGCAGAGTAAGAGATGCAAACAATAATTCAATTGAAGTTAATGGTGAAGCGGTTTTAGATGATACGACTGTAATTTTTAATAACTGGTTTTATACTCAGGGGGATTATTCAACAGGCGGTTATTACAATATTTATCTGCGCGATAAGAAAGATGGCTCCATAAGAGTTTTTAGTTACTTAGATAGTATGATTACAAAAATATCTTCGCTTTCGGCACCGGAAGGAATGATAACTTCTTCAGACGGTAATTATATTTTTATAAGCAATACCGGCAAGAACAAAGTTGAAATTTATAATGCGTCAACCTTTACGCTTGAAACTTCTCTGGATGTTCCAGCTAATCCTTCCAACCTTGCTGCAAACGGTGATTACGTTTATATAATAAGTGTAAACGGGAAAGCAATTTCTAAGATTAAGGTCTCAACAAAATCTATTGAATCAACATTTGCTCTTACTTTTTATCCCGGTAAGCTTGCAATATCTTCAGACGGAAGTATACTTTATACTTTTGACCAGACCAAAAGAGATCTTTATTTGATTAATTCTTCAAACGGATCAACCATAAAGAAAATCAGCAGTGCGGTAGATAAACTTGTATCAGGTGAAATTAAATTTGATAATAATTCAAATACACTTTATATCTGTGACGCTGAAGGTTTTAAACTTAGATCATTAAACAAAGACGGGGCTGCACTACAAACAATCTTTACTTATCCGAATAATGTAAAACCGGTTGACGTTGCTTTCAATGAGCAATTTTTATATGTCGCATCGGGGAAATCAATTTATAAATACGACAAAGCTACAAACACCGAAGTTGATACTGTTACGTTTTTAAATGCAGTTAAGGCATTAACGCTTCTTCCTTCAAATGAAATAATTTTTGCAACGCTTGCTACATCAATTTCAATAATAGATGAAAAAACATTTTTCATACTTGAAGAAAAAGACCTTGCAAGCTCCGGTATAGAAAGTATAATTTCAAGCACAAAGAAGTTCTAAAATCAAAAGAGTTTTAAGATGAAGAACAATTACATATTATCAATACTAATTACGCTTACAATTGCACCGGTACTTTTTGCGCAGGCAGACCCAATGCTTTACCAGCGCTGGAATATAATGAATATAAACAGAGTACGAACTGAGTTTAATAATACAGGGTTACTGTGTGACGGCAACGAGCAAAGTCTTCCATTAGCACATTCACCTTCGTTTGAATATCCGAACGGTAGTGGAATAAATTATGGCACTGCCGTTGGTGTTGTAATAGGAGCTCCTGCGGGACAGGATCCGGCGGCAGTGGGCGGTGATAACCCGGATAACGAAGCGTACCTTGACGGGACAATGGATGAAGGCCCTGCGGCATTCTGGGATGAAGAACATTTTGCTCCGTATCCCGAAGTAGTTGGCGGAAGCAAAGCTGCGATGAGTAATGATAAATCAACCTGGCCAACAAGCGGTACAAATAAAGGATGGCCAGGAACTGTACCCGGAACTTCTACTCCATTATTGGTTGGTTCAGAAGGTTGGCCGGGAATTGGTGAAGGCGGAGAAAGAATTGCCGACCAGGAAACGTACTCTGTAATGTATGGTTGGCGGGGAACAGATGAAGGCAATACAAACAGAAGATGGCTTAACACAAGCATGGAAATGCGCGGACTTGCATGGACAGGTGAACTATACCAGGATTTTATAATCTGGATTTTTGTGGTAAGAAATATTTCTTCTGCACCAATCAAAGATATGCGGGTTGGCATTCATAGCGATTTCAGCTATCTGCCTCTTGCTTTTTCACCAACAAGCACCGGGGATGATGACCGGCATTATTATGATAAAGAACTACAGCTTGCATATGGAACAGATGATAATGGTTACGAAGTTAGCCCTGCCGGCAATACTCTTGGCGCTTCAGATATTGCGTGGACGGGGACAATGGCTTTAAGAATGCCGGGTAGTGATAATAAAGTTCATACTTATGACGCTTTCCATTTCTGGATGTCTGCAACAACTCCTGCAGGTAACGGTGCGGATAAAGCATTGTACTATAAATACAATCTTGCAAATCAGAGTGATCCGCAGGACAGCGATAAAGATGGCATTGATGATGACTTTGATGAAAATGGAATTCCTGATGACCAGGAAGGCGGACAGGGATATTATTTAGGTTTGGGTGCAGATGGAATTCAATTGCTTGGCTCAGATGCCTTTACTTTAAATCCGGGTGAAACAGATACTCTTATTTTTGCCACGGTATTTGGCTCATCAAAAAAAGGTTTGTACAAAGCAGCAAACAATGCATTAACACTTTTCAATTCCGGCTGGAAGGTTGTTAAAGCGCCTGCCGCTCCAAAAGTTGAAATTATTCCCCAGGATGGTAAAAATATAATTTATTTCAGCACTGAAAGTGAAAAAGAAGAAAAGTTTGAAGGATATAAAATTTATCGTTCCGTTGATGATGGCGTTAACTGGGGGACAGAAACGTTTACGGATTTTGCCGGCGGGCTGCATTACATTCCGCTGGAACAATATGATAAAGTTGATAACATAAAAGGTTACTACCAGACTCTTCCTGAATTCGCATGGTACTATCTTGGAAATGAAACCGGTTTGCCGACATTAAAAATAATTGAAGATGAGCAGTTAAGAATATTCAGTAAGGGAGATACAGTTCGTGTTTATACAGATGACCAGGTAGTTAACGGGCAGAAATACAGGTATTACATTGCGGCTTACGATACCGGTAATGGAATCACCGGCCCTCTTGAAAACACTGCCGCTTCAACCCCGCAGCCTGGTACAAATACAGTACAGGTTGTGCCTCACGCTGCAATTTCTGTCGGTGATGTGTCTAATGTAAAAGTTGTTCCGAATCCTTATGTAGTTGCAAACGGATGGGAAGTGGGCAAAGAACACATTCTTCAGTTTACGCATCTGCCGGCAAATGCCACAATAAGAATTTATAATGCTGCGGGAGAATTGATAAGAACAATTGAACATCAGTCATCAAATGCATTGGCGCCAAGCATTGCAATATGGGATTTGAAAAACGAGAACCAGCAGCTTATAAGTGCAGGATTGTATTTTTTCCACATGGAATCACCCGCAGGTTCGGCTCAGGGTAAGTTTATAGTGATATTGTAATGATGAATTACCGGAAATATTATTTGCTGCCTTTGAGTTTGATAATTATGGTGTTTGCATTTACGCTATCAATAGCCCAGGATAAAAAGCTTGATATCAGAAACAGCAATCTTATACTTGAACTTTCGGATAAACTTGAAGGAAAAATCTTAAAATCAGATAAAGGCAAAAAAGAATTATCCGTTTCTGAAAAAGTAGTAAGAGTGGTTATCTATAATAAAGAATTATCCTTTCAGAAAGCCGTGTTGAAGAAGATGAAATTATTCGGTGAAGAATTTATTGTGCTCGATTCCAAAGATGAAGATGGATTGATAAGTCTTTCGGTTAAAATTATTTCAGACGGAAAATATCCGGGGGCTCTTACTTTTGAAAGTAAACTAAAAAATATTTCTGCCGGTGAAATTTCAGTTGGCGAAATCTCATTGTTCAACTTTTTACTTGATGCTAAGAACTTTGATGAAGATAGTTCTTATAAATTCTGGACTTTTCAGGGTGGCTCATATGAATCAAGACGAGACTGGATATTTCCTTTAAATAAAAATTTTTACAGCGAAAACCTGATGGGAATGAATGCTGCCGATTACGGCGGCGGAATGCCCGTAGTAGACTTCTGGACAAAGGAAGCCGGTATTGCATTCGCATCAATATCTGACAGACCCGAGTGGATTTCATTTCCTGTTAAAGTTTTGGAGAACGGCAAAGTGTCTTTTTCAATTAACGATACGACTAAAAAGATTTTAAAACCGGACGAGGAAATTACACTCGTTCCGGTATCTGTTATATTTCATAACGGTGATTACTTTAACGCCCTTAAAATTTATTCTGATATAATTAAAGGAAAATGGTTTTCTACTCCTTCTAGTGAACAGCAGGCTCTTGAGCCAGAATGGTGTGCCTGGGGATATGAAAGAAACTTCTCCATAGAGCAGATCAAAAAAACTCTTCCTATGGCTCAAGAGCTTGACTTTAAATGGGCAACCATTGACGACGGCTGGCAGAATGCCGACGGGGACTGGAATCTTGATAAAAATAAATTCCCCGGTGGCGAGAAGGAATTTAAAGAGCTTGTTGATTTAATTCATTCATATAAAATGAAAGCGCGTTTGTGGTGGGTGCCTTTATCTGCAAGCGATTCATCTTACAACGCAATTCACTTTCCTGACAAGATGAATGAACGAACAATGAAAATGCAAAGCAAAGTTGCCCTGGAACATCCCGACTGGTTTATATTGGATAAGGACGGAAACAGAGTTCAGATTTCATGGTGGAATTCATTTTATCTTTGTCCTGCCGTTAAAGAAGTTAGAAACTACTATAAAGATTTTACTGAAAAAGTTTTTGGTAATTGGGATTTTGATGGTTTCAAAATAGACGGGCAGAATTTTAATGCAGTACCGCCTTGCTATAACCCGGCTCATCATCATAAATCTCCGTATGAATCAACTTATGCGGTACCGGAATATTTTAAAGACATATTTACAACGGCAAGGGATATTAAGAATGATGCGGTTATTCAGCTTTGTCCGTGCGGTACAAACTTTTCAGTTTATAATATTCCTTATACAAATCAATTTGTCGGATCAGATCCTACAAGTCCGTGGCAGGTAAGGCTACGGGCAAAAACTTATAAGGCTTTGGTTGGGAATAATATTTCTTACAGCGGGGACCATGTTGAATTGACGTGCAGAAAATGGAGCGATAAAGAAAATAAGTTTGTAGTTATTGGTCCCGAAGATTTTGCATCCACAGTTGGGCTTGGCGGAGTAATATCAACAAAATTTACTTATCCCGATATCATTCAGGTAGATTCAAGCTTTATGTTAACTCCCGAGAAAAAAGAAACCTGGAAAAGCTGGATGAAGATTTACAATAATGAAAGACTTTCTGAAGGTGAATATCTTAATCTTTATGACATTGCGTTTGATAAACCGGAAACGCATCTGATTAAAAAAGAAAATACTTATTACTATTCATTCTTTTCAAATGAAGAATATAACGGACGGGTTGAACTGCGTGGTCTTAAGAATGGTAACTATGAAGTGTTCGACTTTGTAAACGACAAAAATTTTGGTGAAGTAAACAGCAATAATCCTTTTCTGAAAATCAATTTTAAGGATTATCTTCTCCTTCGTCTGAAAAAAATCTAATTGCGGAAAACTTGATGAACAGAATATTAAATACATTTATTTGTCTTATATCGTTTTTAGTAATCGTTTCTTTTGCTCAGTCTGAAGTTACTTATCTTCCTTCAGATGCTAAATTCCCTAATCCTGAACGTGGTTTCTATACACATACTGAAGGTTGGAACGATGCGGGTGCGCTTACAGCTTCGCAGTTAAGCGGATTGAAAAGCAAGAACCAGACATTAATTTTACGGATGTATTATATTCCTAAATGGAGAAACGCTGACTTGCCCACAACCTTTCTTAATATGCTTCAGAAAGATTTTAATACAATGAGGCAATACGGAGTTAAATGCATTCTTCGTTTTGCATACTCAAATGCAATTGGAACTGCAGATGCACCGTTGAGTGTAGTACTTAATCATCTTGAGCAACTTAAACTTTACCTTCAAGCGAACTACGATGTAATAGCGTTTATGCAAGCCGGTTTCATCGGTGCGTGGGGCGAATGGCATTCATCAACAAATAATCTTGATAATACTTCAAGCAGATCCGCAATTCTGAAAAAGATTCTTGAAGTGCTTCCGCCGGAAAGGATGGCACAGGTAAGAACACCCAATTTTAAACAGGCAATATTTAATAGTTATACTCCCTTATCGGAAGAGCAGGCTTTTACACAAACAGAATTTTCACGTACGGGCCATCATAATGATTGCTTTCTTGCAAGCGAGGATGATTACGGAACATACCAGGATACAACAAGAGAAAAAACTTATATTTCGTTGGATACACGCTTCGTTCCTATCGGCGGAGAAACATGCAATCCAACTACCTACTCGGAATGTGTGAATGCAGTTTACCAGATGAAAAGGTTACACTGGACGTATGTAAATAGCAATTATCATCAATCAGTTTTAAGCGGATGGCAAAGCCAGGGTTGTTATGATGAAGTTGTTAAAAAACTTGGTTACCGGTTTGAACTGCTTGAAGGACAATTCACAGATTCAACAAAACCTGGCGGTACATTATCAATAAATATAAAAATGAGAAACGTCGGCTTTGCTTCTTTATATAATAAGCGTGATGTTGAAATGATTCTAAGAAATGAAGCCGATACTTTTTTTGTAAAACTTGATACTGATCCAAGATGGATTATGTCCGGCGATACCGTTGAAATAAAAGCTGATCTTGGAATTCCTTCCGGTATTAATCCCGGTAATTATGAATTGCTTTTAAATCTTCCTGATCCGCTTTCATCAATTCATTATAACCCGACTTATTCAATCAGGCTTGCAAATATGGATTTGTGGGAGCAGGTTACAGGTTATAACAAACTGAATGTAGTAATAAACATTAATCAGAATAATTCTTCACCGGATTATACGGGCTTAAAAGTATTTGAACCATTGACTATTCCAACATCTGTTGAGGATGAGAGAAAGATCAATCGATTGGATTATAAACTTAAAGTGAGCAACTATCCTAATCCTTTTAATAATGAAACAAAGATAGTTTATAACTTAGACCGGGCAGGAGATGCGACATTAAAAATTTATAATATGCTTGGGCAGGAAATTCAAACTCTTGTTAATGAAACGCAGGATATAGGTGAATACGAAGTTGACTTCAGTACAGATAATTTATCCAGCGGAATTTATTTTTATGTACTAAAAATAAAGAGCCAGGTGGCAACCGGTAAAATGATTTTATTAAAATAAACCATACTAAGTTTTACAAGAGGTAAAATGAAAAATCTTTTAATTGTTTTTATGGCAGCAATTCAGCTTATTGCTTTTGCACAAGATAAAAAGGCCTTTCTTAAAGATGATGGTAAGCGGGTAACCATAGGTAATTCATTCATTGAAAGGATAGTAAATGTTGCCCCGGGAAATGTTGGTACTACAAGGATAAAAAACAAAATTTCCGGCAAGGAATATTCTGTGACCTCAGACGAAATTGAATTACAAATAGTATTTGCAGGCTTTGGACCTGCATACGGTAAAAACCAGAATGGAGAAAATCCGTCATCATTAACAATTAAAGATTTTAACTACAACGGTTATGAAAAAGCCGAACTGAACGATGGAAGCAAAAGACTGACACTTAACTTCTCCCGCGAAGATTATCTTTTTAAATTCCGACTGAGTGTTAACTACGAAATATTTCCCAATGACTTTTATATAAAGAAATGGATTGAGATTGCAGATAGCGCAGAAGGAATTCATTTTCTTGACAGGGTTAATGTAGAAAATCTTGTGTTTGAAGATAAAGATTTTTCAAACGGCTCATTCGGTCAGCCATTGTTTAATAAAGATATTTTTGTTGGAGTTGAATATCCGGCAGTTGAAACTGTAATTGAAGGGGGCAAGGTTAAGGCTGGTTATCTTGTGGCAAGAAAAATTACTCCGGAAAAATTTGTTAGCTACAAGTCAGTAATTGGAGTTTCAGAAAACCAAAACAAGCTTGAACAATCATTCCTTAAATATGTCGAAAGAATAAAAGTACGCGGTACAAGAGATTTTCTTCTTTACAATTCCTGGTACGACTTCCGCAATAAAGCAATTGCTGAAAGCGAAGAAAGCATTATGAATGAAAAGAATGTTCTTCATCGTATTGAAACGTTCAAAAATATAATGCTGGATAAATATGGAATTACTCTCGATGCATTTGTACTGGATGATGGCTGGGATAATTACAGGAGCATCTGGGAAATTGATACGACAACATTACCGCATAAATTTAATCCATTCCTTGAACCACTGAAAGAAATGAAAACAGCACTTGGTATGTGGGCTTCTCCTTTCTGCGGTTATTCAAACAGGGATGTCCGTGTAAAATGGGGAGAGGAACATGGCTATGAGGGTACCGGTGATTTTCTTTGCTTTGTTGGGAAAAATTATAAAGAGCAGTTCAAAAAGAAAATGGTTGAGTACACAAGGGATTTTCATATCGGTTATTTTAAGTGGGATGGATTTTTACTTGCTTGCAATGAAACACAGCATGGGCATTTACCCGGGGCATATTCACGCGTTGCTTTGATTGATACTTATATAGAAATGATGCGAGAAGTAAGAAAAATAAATCCGGATTTGTTTATCAATATTACAATCGGTAGCTGGCTTTCACCATGGTGGCTTCAGTATGTAGATTGCCTGTGGATGCAGGGCGAAGATTACGCCTATGCAGAAGATGTTCCTTCAATGAATCCAAGGGATAAAGCAATTACATACCGAGATGCAGTATTATGGGATGATTTCCAAAATCAGAATCTTGTTTTCCCTATGTCAAGCCTTATGACACACGGAATTATTAAAGGAAGACTGAATTTTCTTGGTGGTAAGGATGAATCATTACAATCATTTTCAAATGAAGTGGTTATGTACTTTATGCGCGGTGTGATGATGTGGGAGCTTTATGTTTCTCCCGACTTGTTATCAGACAGTGAGTGGAATGCAATCGCTTCATCTGTCAAATATTCAAAAGCGAATAAGGATGTTCTTACCAACACAAAAATGATTCTTGGTAATCCTTTAAAGCGTGAAGCATACGGATATGTTCACTTAACAAAGGAGAAGGGAATTATACTTTTAAGAAATCCTTATGTTGAAGCGAAAGATGTTGAGATTAAGCTGACTGAAAATTTAGGAGAACTGGATCAATCGAAAAATTATTATCTGAGAGTAATCTATCCGTATAATTTTATTTATTCAAAACCTGTAAAGGCAAATCAGTCTGTTAAGTTTGATCTTGATAGCTACGAAATGAAAGTGATTGAATTAATTCCTGCCGAAAAACTTTCAAAGGATTTACCGGTTGATATCCGTTATGAACTTACCAACGACGGGAAAGTAACTACATTCAGCGGGAAAGAAAATAAGCAATCAGTTACGACTGATAAAAATATTTCCTGGGATAAAATTGAAAACCTGGTAAAAGGGAAAACGAAATGTAAAGTACCGGATAATTATGCTAACTCAAGAATTGCAATTCTTTTTGAACCAAAAGAAAAATTGCAAAAGAAAGCAAAACCAGAACTTGAAATTACTGTGAATGGAAAGAAACAGGAATTACTGATTGAAGAAGAAAACGGTAAATGGTTTTGGTTCTCTGCGCCCGTTGAAAAAGGTGAAAATAATATTGAATGGAAGATTGCTTCAGATAAATACAAAGACGGTAAAGTTAATGTCTGGCTTTTTGCGGATGAGATTTTAGAAGCTAAAGAATTGAGCGTCAGTCCATCTAATAAAGAAGGTACTCTTCCAAAGCCATATGATTCAAATATTAAAAAGATTAGCTCAAATATTTATAAAGACATAATTTTATAAAATTTAAAGTAACGAATTTCGTATAGATCGAACTATCGTTAATTCACAAGAGATTTACATAAGGAATTAACTATGCATCTGCAGATTATTGACTGGGTTATTGTTGGAGCAACATTAATAATTTGTTTCTTTCCTGCACTGTTCTTTGGAAAGCGTGCAGGTAAGAATACATCTGAATTTTTTGTCTCGGGCAGATCAGTACCGTGGTGGCTTGCAGGTCTATCAATGGTTGCAACTACGTTCAGTAGTGATACACCAAACCTTGTTACAGACATTGTAAGACGTAACGGAGTTGCAGGCAACTGGGTGTGGTGGGCATTTGTGCTTACAGGCGTTGCTACAGTTTTCTTTTATGCAAGATTGTGGAGACGCTCTAACGTAATGACCGATCTTGAATTTTATGAAATTCGCTATTCTGGTAAAGCGGCAAGCTTTGTTCGCGGTTTTCGTGCAGTGTACTTAGGATTTTTCTTTAATTGTATAATTATGGCAACCGTAAACCTGGCCGCCTGTAAAATTGCAGCTATACTATTCGGACTTCAGCCATGGCAGACACTTTTATTAGTTGGAACACTTAACGTTATATTTGCAACTCATTCTGGTTTGTGGGGTGTGCTTGTAATTGATATGATTCAATTTTTTATTAAGATGACTGCTGTAATTGCCGCTGCATATTTTGCATTACAGCTGCCGCAGGTAGGTGGGTTATCCGGCATGGTTGAAAAATTGTCTGCTGTTAAAGGTCCCAATGGCTTAAACTTTTTAGATATACTTCCTGACTTTACGAACAACTGGGATATGGCAATAGCAGTGTTTGTAATGCCGATTGCGGTTCAATGGTGGGCGGTATGGTACCCGGGGGCAGAGCCCGGCGGAGGAAGCTACATTGCACAGCGAATGCTTGCAAGTAAGTCCGAGAAAGATTCACTTGGTGCTGTTTTATTTTTTAATGTTGCACATTATGTGCTTCGCCCGTGGCCATGGATTTTAGTTGGTCTCTGTTCAATTATTGTCTATCCACAGCTATCGGATATTCAGAAAGCATTCCCTAATCTTAATCCGAGTTTGCTTGGACATGATATTGCTTACCCTGCAATGTTAAAATTTCTTCCTGTTGGATTTATTGGTTTGATGGTTGGTGGTTTAATTGCAGCTAACTCTTCAACAATTCTAACGCATCTAAACTGGGGTGCTTCATACTTGGTGCATGATCTTTACAGACGCTTCTTTAAAAAAGATGCTACCGAAAAACATTATGTGTTGGCGGGACGTTATTCAACTGTGCTTTTATTCGTTTGTTCTTCTGCTCTTGTGTTTGCATTAAGCAGCGCAAAAGATGCGTTCGATATAATTTTACAGATTGGCGCCGGTACGGGCTTGCTGTATCTTGTCCGCTGGTTCTGGTGGCGTGTTAATGCATGGAGTGAAGTTGTGGCAATGATTAGTTCATTTGTTGTATCTGTGGTTCTTTTGATACTTAACCGAAACGGATTTGTAATTAGTACACACGCCGGTCTGCTTATTACAATTGCATTCACAACTGTTTGCTGGGTACTAACTGCTTTCCTTGGGCCGCAAACGGATCACAAGGTGCTACTCGAATTTTACAAAAAAGTTCGTCCTTTTGGACCCGGATGGGCGCATATTAAAAAAGAAGTGATTACCACAGAAGGCGTTGTTGTGAAGGAACGCGAAAATATTCCTCTCGCATTAGTTGGATGGGTTACCGGCTGCACAGTTATCTGGTCGGCTTTGTTTACTGTGGGTAATTTCTTATACGGCCGATTAAACTATGCATATATGCTTCTGGCCGTTTTTGTTGTAAGCGGAATTGTATTAATCCGCGTAATTAACAGACTCTGGAATAATAACAATAACCGTTAAAATTTTATTATGGGTATATAGATCAATATGGACTTAAAAATATCAACACCGGGACGCGTATGTTTATTTGGTGAGCATCAGGATTATCTTCAGTTGCCGGTAATTCCTTGTGCAATCTCTTTAAGAATTGCTTTAAAGGGAGAAAAAAGAAATGACAGCAATGTAAATATAAATCTGCCTGATATTAATTCATCAGAATCCTTTATGCTAAACGGAAGATTACATTATGATCAGGAACGCGATTACTTCAAGAGCGTAGTAAATGTAATGATAAAACATGGCTTTACTTTTTCAAAAGGATTTGATTGCACAGTAAAAGGAAATATCCCGATCAATTCCGGTACGTCAAGTTCCTCGGCACTGATAGTTACGTGGGTGAATTTTCTTTCAAGAATGAGCGACCAGCCAAAGATACTTTCCGATGAAACAATAGCTAAATATGCGCACGAGGCAGAAGTGCTTGAGTTTAATGAACCCGGCGGAATGATGGACCATTACTCAACCGCACTTGGCGGAGTAATTTATTTAAGTTTCCATCCGCAGATTTCAATTGAAAAATTTCCGGATAATCTCAAAACATTTGTGCTTGGTGATTCAGGTGAACCGAAAGATACAAAGTTCATTTTGGCAAGAGTAAAAAACCAGATTGTTGAAGTTGTTAAAAAATTAAGAGAAACCCATAAAGATTTTTCTCTGCAAACCGCTACCCTGGATACAATTGAATCTTATTCATCGGAATTAACTGAAGAACAGGTTGATCTTCTTAAAGGAACCATCATTAATCGTGATATTACTTTTGAAGCGCGTGAAGAACTTCTTAAAGAAAAAATTGATGATGTTTATATCGGAACACTGCTGAACAAACATCAGGATATACTGAGAGATACTTTAAATATTTCAACACCTAAGATTGACAGAATGATTAAAGCCGCAATTGAGGCCGGTGCAGTGGGCGGAAAGATAAACGGTTCGGGTGGCGGAGGTTGTATGTTTGCATATGCACCAATCAATCCCGAAGCAGTTGCAAAAGCGATTGAAGAAGCTGGCGGAAAAGCTTTTATTGTTCAACCGGATAACGGAACAAAAGCAGAAAAAATTGAGAAGGCAGCCTGATGGATAAAAACCTTGTAATACTTGCCGGCGGAATTTCATCCCGTATGAAAAAATCTGTTGTTAGTGAAAGCGATGTTGACAAAAAATTAATTAACGATGCAGATGAAAAATCAAAATCAATGATTGGTGTTGGAAATAACTACCGGCCGTTCCTGGATTACCTTTTATTCAATGCAAACAAAGCAGGATACAAAGACGTAACAATTGTTATCGGTGAAAAGGACAATTCAATTAAAGATTATTACGGCTATAAAAATAGCGGGAATAAATTTCTTGATCTTGAAATTACTTATGCGGTTCAATTCATTCCTGATGGAAAAGAAAAACCACTTGGTACTGCCGATGCGCTTTACCAGGCAGTTAAACTAAGAAGCGACTGGAAAGGGAAAAAGTTTACCGTATGCAACAGCGATAATCTTTATTCTGTTGAAGCTCTTGAACTGATGATGAAGACCGGGTATAAGAATGCAATGCCGGATTATGATCGTTCGGCGCTCGACTTCGAAATTGAAAGGATAGAAAAATTTGCTGTTACAATTAAAGACAATGAAAACTTTCTGCTTGATATAATTGAAAAGCCTGTTGCGGATGCGATTGAAAAAGCAAGAGATGCAAATAATGTTATCGGTGTAAGCATGAATCTTTTCAGGTTAGATTATGATATGATTTATCATTTCCTTGAAACCGTGCCTTTTAATCCGGTTAGAAATGAAAAAGAATTGCCCGATGCAATTAAGCTTATGCTTAAGGAATATCCGAAATCTTTATTCTGCTACCCGTTTGCAGAGCACGTTCCTGATCTTACAAATAAGAGCGACATTATAAAAGTAAAAAAATACCTCGAAGAAAATTTTACAAACATCTAATAAATTAGCGATGAAGAAAGTTAGCAGAAAAAACAAGATCAGAAGAAATTTAATTCTACGTGAGCTTGTAGAAAACGGCCAGTTATCCTTAAGTGAACTGAAAGAACGGACAGGAATAACATTACCTGTTGTTTCTGAGCTTGTAACTAAACTTAAGAACGAAGGATTTGTGCTTGAAGTAAAGGATAAAGAAATCACTTCTGCCGGAAGACCGCCGGTAATTGTCAAGCTGAATGGAAAAGCCGGTTATGTTCTTGGAATCGACTTCGGACGCATCTACACAAACTTTATACTTGTGGACCTTGAATTAAATATTGTCGCTGAAGTAAGAAAGAAATCCATTCCGTTAAGTAATGACATTTCAATTATAGATAAGCTTGAATCGGAAATAAATAAAATTCTTGAGCACTCAAAAGTTAAATGGAAAAATATGCTCGGCATCGGTCTTTCAATCCCCGGTATTGTAAGCGGTGAAAAAGGAATTAGTAAGACTTACTTAAACTTTGGTGATGTTCCGCTACGCGAGACTTTAAGAAACAGGTTTAAACTTCCTGTTCATATAGAACATGATGTTAAAGCAATGACTCTTGGTGAGCTTTGGTTTGGTGAAGCCAAGAAAGCAAAATGTGCATTGTGTTTAAATCTTGGCTGGGGCTTAAGCCTTGGTGTTGTAATTGACGGCAGACTTTATTACGGAAGCGAGGGCTTTGCAGGAGAGTTTGGACATATACAGATTAAACCGGACGGGCCGCTTTGTTACTGCGGAAAACATGGCTGCCTTGAAACTCTTGCCTCAGGAAAAGCGATTACACAAATTGCCCGCGAGAAAATTGCACATGGTGCTTCTACAATAATTACCGCAAACGGAGATAAGGAACTTAATGATATTGATTCCACTTCTGTACTGGAAGCTGCAAGCCAGGGAGATCAGTTTTCAATAGAATTAATTGAAGAAGCAGGCAAGTATCTTGGGCAGGGAATAGGAATCCTTATAAATATTTTAAATCCCGATAAAATTATTCTTGGCGGCGGTATTGCAAATGCAGCCCGTTATTTAATTGATTCGATTACAAGCACGGCGCTTAAGCAATCTCTTGTTCATTTAAATAAGAACGTAAAGTTTGTCCCTTCTGAACTTGGATGGAAAGCCGGCGCACTTGGTGTTGCTATGCTTGCAGCAAGAGATTTGTTTGAAGTAGAACATCTCAATCCTACCGCTTATGTATGATGAAATATAATCTTGTGATAAAATAAATTTCTTGCAGTGATTCATATGAAAAGAAATAAGAGAAGTAAAAGGAGCAAAATGGATTCGGTTACACTAACAGAAATAAAAAGACAGCAAAAAGGCTGGAAGGAAGCGTTCAAATATTTAGATAGCAAAAATGAAAGTGTAAAAGAAAAATTTCTTAAGTATAAAAACAAATCCTGGATTTTTACCGGCTGCGGCACTTCACTTTATATTGCACAAACAGCAAGCTATTGCTTCACTAAAATAACCGGCATTCAATCAAAAGCTGTTGCCGCATCGGAAATTATAATCTCTCCTGAAATTATTTTCCCAACAAATGATTTTGTTCTTGTTCCTATTTCAAGATCGGGAACAACGACAGAAATTGTAATGGCTGCAAAAAAATCCGCTAAAGAATTTTCAATACCAACAATTGCAGTTTCATGCTCCTCAGAATCTGAACTTGCAGGTGAATGTGATAATGCGATTACATTTCCTTTCCAAAGAGAGGAAAGTGTTGTAATGACAGGTTCATTCCTTACAATGCTGCTGAGTATAATTCATTTCGCGTTAGAACTTTCGAAAGACACAAATGAAAAATTGAGAAGTGAACTGACCACATTGCCGGATGAAAGCGAAAAGCTCATGCTTTCAAATGAATTATACATAAAAGGAATAGCGGGCAAACTTGATCTTAATGAATTTGTGTTCCTTGGTCAGGGCCCGATGTATGGCCTTGCAAATGAAGCTGCCCTTAAAATGCAGGAGATGACAATTTCTGTTGCGCAGGGTTACAATACTTTAGAATACAGGCATGGTCCAAAATCTACCTGTACAGAAAATACTCTTGCTGCTGTTATGTTATCGGATAATGGATTTGACCTGGAAGCAAAGTTAATTCCTGAGTTGAAAGACTTTGGTGCTTCAACATTGGTTTTGTATTCTGATACGGAAAGGGAGCATGTTAATAAAGCAGATTTCAAAATCGAAATTCCCAAAGGTTATTCAGATTTACTAAAACCATTTTTTTACTTACCTCTGCTTCAGCTTCTTGGCTATTATCGTGCAATTATAAAAGGAATAAATCCCGATAGTCCGAAAAATTTAACGCAGGTTGTAAAATTTTAGGAGAAGTGAAGTGAAAAGGTTGGACGTTGTTGTTGTAGGTGAGCTTAATGTTGATCTGATTTTGCAGGATATCCCTTCTTTCCCTGAGCTTGGCAAAGAAAAGATTGCGGGCAATATGATTCTTACAATGGGAAGTGCCTCGGCAATTTTCGCGTCCAACATTGCAAGGCTTGGAATGAAAGTTGGCTTTGTGGGTAAGCTTGGCAAAGATAGCTTTGCTGATATTGTCCTTAATGGACTTAAAAGCAGAAACATTGAAACTTCCGGAATTATTCAGGACGATAAAGTTAAAACGGG
>CAZIDB010000099.1:0-3608 GCA_964537965.1 uncultured Melioribacter sp.
AAAGTTAGCACCTAGACTGTATTAAATCTAAAATAAATAAGTCTTGTTTTATTTCACATTTGAAATTTAAAATATTTTATGGTTTTTATTTTGGAATATTAGGAAAAGAATAAAACACATTACAAAAATCTTTTTAATAGAACTAGCCTGTTTAAAGTAAGCATAAATAGTTTTATTCGGAAAGTATAATAATTTTTAAAAATCTTAACTTATTATTAAAAATAAAAAATGTTTTTAGTTTGATATGTATAATAAAACAACTTTTTACAAATAATACAAAAACTACTTGACAAAATATTAAATTTATTTTATATTATTATTAAAATAATAATAAGTCTGCATTTCTCATCCTCTAATAGGAGATGTATTATGAAGAACAACTTACCTCTGAGTCTTATTCGGTTATCTTTAGTTTTATTGGTATTCATTAGTAATAATGTTTATTCTCAAACAATTGTCATTGAAGATTTTGAAGGATATAACAATACTGAAGCAGTAAAAAATTCTTGGCAAATATCTGGAGATATTACCATTGATTGCCAGTTGGTTACGGACTCTACGGAAAAATTATTTCCTGGTGGTGCGAAATATCTTGAGTATAGCTATATCTCAAATTCCAGTACTACAGGTGGTATAATTGAGAAAAAACAAGAGTCATCAATTTTTCCTCTTGATGTTAGTTCTGCTGATGCAGGATTTCAGTTTTACTATAAGGGAGACGGTACAGGCAATAAGATTTATTTTCAATACTACCAGTATAATGGTAGTGAACTAATTGCAATTTGGAAATCTCAAGGAATTGCTTTAACAAAAACTACCTGGCAAATTGCACGAATTCCTTTTAAGGTTGATGCGTCCGGAACTTATGGTTTTCACCTTACTTTTACAAATGGTTCGGTTTCTGAAACGGATGATGATTTAAAAGCGGGTTTAAAGTTAATAGGAAAATATGAGGTTTGTCTTGAAACCTCTGTTACACAGGATGGAAGTAATTATAAAATATACTTTGATGATTTTAGAGCGATGGAGTTTTTTCCCCCAAATGGTACCGGTGATATTAAAATAGCCGACTTTGAAGGTTATAAAAGTTCGACAGATTTTATAGTTGACTGGCAAGGATTTGGTTACGGTACATTGGATTACTACCTGGAAAGAAGTGATTCTTCTCCCGAAGGTTATAAAAATGCATTATGGGTAATTGAACCGGAAGATAGAACTACTTGGGGCATGGCCTTTAGAAGCAGAAGTGCTTTTTATAAGATTCCTAATTTATCATCCATTGCTGAAGAGGGGGGGGTACAATTCTTATTAAAAGGAGATGGAAGTGATGATAAATTCCTTTTCCGTTTTACTGATGCCAATAATAATTATTGGGGTTCATATTGGATGTCATTACAAGATACTAACTGGCATCTGGAAAAAGTCCCTTTTATAGTAGATACATTGAAAGGTTTTAGATGGTTGGGAAATGATCCGAATGGTACATATTGGACTTCGGATATCGGATCAATTGAAGAATTACGTGCAAGCTTAAGCAAGATAATAGAAATAAGATGGGACAAGCGTAATCCGGTTCATGATGAAGTTAGAAGAAATATATCTATTGATGCACTTTATGCAGTTAATAAATTCCCTGCTTTGCCTGCTATAGAAATAGATTATTTTGATGCATATCTGGATTCTGATAATCTTAAAGCTTCATGGAATCAGTTTGGAGCGGGCAGTTTAGATTTAGAATTATCGACAAGTGAATTTAAAAACGGAACGAAGGCAATTGCAGTTTCTTATAATGGTATCAATGGGTATACAGCAATAAGAAAAAGAAATATTATTCCAGGGTTAAATTTTTCCGAATTAAAAGCAGGAATACAGTTTTGGTTAAAAGGAGATGGTAGCAATAACTTAATAACTTTCAGATTACAAAGCGGTAACGAGATGTGGGAAAGTGCTGCTTTCTCTTTAAATGATACTGAGTGGAAACATGTTGGAGTTGAATTCAATGCAGATTCCATAAGTGGATTCAGATATCTTGGAAACAATCCTGATGTGCCTGTATGGTCTGCGGATATTGGAACTGATGAACAACTTTACGGAGACATAGCAAACATAGATCAGGTAAGATTCTATGTAAGAAATCCCGAGGCTGTGGATGCTTCAAAAACTTTTATTATAGACAAGGTTGAAGGTGTTGATGAATTTGACAGCGATATTTATATTCCTGTAGGTATTAACGAGGCAACCAACCTTCCATACGAATTCGAGCTGAAACAAAATTACCCAAATCCGTTTAATCCTGTAACAAATATACTCTATAGTTTGCAAGAATCCGGAATGGTGAGCTTAAAAGTCTTTAACATTCTTGGTCAGGAAGTAACAACCCTAAAAAACGAATTCCAGGTAGCCGGGTATCATCATCTGAACTTTGATGCATCAAAGTTAGTAAGCGGTGTATATATCTATCAATTACGCACTGGTTTATTTGTAAGCGCTAAGAAAATGATTCTTATTAAGTAAATAGATTAAATAGTCTTTTGTTCAATTAAATCATTTTACGAAAAATTGTTCTTCAACAATAGAAGGAGCGTTTAATGAAGAAATTATTTTTACTATCAATGATTTTATTTTTTTTGCCTGTCTTAATATCAGGGCAAAATGTTTTACTCAATCCGGGTTTTGAAGAAGGTGATGCGGATACAAACGGAATACCGGATGGATGGATTGGATATGCACAAACAGGTGCAAGTATACAATTTATTAGTGATAGTAGTACAGCATACAACGGAAACTACTGGTCAAAATGTACAAGCACAAATGGTGGGTATTATCTTCTTTACCAAGCAACATATCCAGCAAAAGAAGGAGATGTGTGGGAGTTCAGTTCATTCATAAAAGATGTATCACCTGCATATCCCGGAGCTTGTTATGCTGCATTAAAAATATCAGCCAAAAACAGTGCTGGCGGAACATTCAAGTATTGGGAAGAATTCCAGGATAGTGTAACCTCGGATTGGCAACTGTATTCAAATACCCAAACAATGCCTGAAGGAACAGCATATATTCAGGCAGTAATAGTAGTACACGGAGCAGACGGTGCGCCTGAAGCTTCTTATGGCTTTGATGATGTAAGCCTGGAACTAATATTTGAGAATCCCCCTGCAGATACCGTAATACAAATATTCTGGCTAATCCGGGGTTTGAAGACGGAGATCAGGATGGTGATGGAATACCTGACGGATGGATTGGCTATGCACAGGCAGGTGCAAGCATGGAATTTATAAAAAGTGCTACTACTGCTTACAATGGAAGTTACTGGTCAAAATGCACAAGTACAAACGGTGGGTATTATCTTCTTTATCAGATAACATATCCTGCAAAAGAAGGAGATATTTGGAAATTTAGTTCATTCATAAAAGATGTATCACCTGCATATCCGGGAGCCTGTTATGCAGCTTTGAAGATATCAGCTAAAAATAGCGCTGGCGGAACATTCAAGTATTGGGAAGAATTCCAGGATACGGTTACTTCTTATTGGAAATTATATTCAAACACACAGACAATGCCTGAAGGAACAGCATATATTCAGGCAGTAATAGTAGTACACGGAGCAG
>CAZIDB010000099.1:3708-7426 GCA_964537965.1 uncultured Melioribacter sp.
AGCATACAACGGAAGCTACTGGTCAAAATGTACAAGTACAAACGGTGGGTATTATCTTCTTTACCAGGTAACATATCCATCTAAAGAAGGAGATGTGTGGGAGTTCAGTTCATTCATAAAAGATGTATCACCAGCATATCCGGGAGCTTGCTATGCAGCTTTGAAGATATCAGCAAAGAACAGTGCAGGCGGAACATTCAAAGCATGGGAGGAATTTCAGGATAGTGTACCATCATATTGGAAACGATTTTCGAATACACAAACAATGCCTGAAGGCACGGCATTTATACAAGCAGTAATAGTCGTACACGGTGCAGATGGTGCACCTGAAGCATCATATGGATTTGATGATGTTAAACTCAAATTAATATTTGAGAATCCACCGGTAGACACAACCACAACAAATATACTTGCAAACCCAGGATTTGAGGATGGAGACCAGGATGGTGATGGAATACCTGACGGATGGATCGGTTATGCACAGTCAGGTGCAAGTATGGAATTTGTAAAAAGCGCAACTACTGCATACAACGGAAGTTACTGGTCAAAATGCACAAGTACAAACGGTGGGTATTATCTTCTTTACCAGGTAACATATCCTGCAAAAGAAGGAGATATTTGGAAATTTAGTTCATTCATAAAAGATGTATCACCTGCATATCCGGGAGCCTGTTATGCAGCTTTGAAGATATCAGCTAAAAATAGCGCTGGCGGAACATTCAAGTATTGGGAAGAATTCCAGGATACGGTTACTTCTTATTGGAAACTATACTCAAACACACAGACAATGCCTGAAGGAACAGCATACATTCAGGCAGTAATAGTAGTACACGGAGCAGATGGTGCGCCTGAAGCTTCATACGGATTTGACGATGTAAGCCTGGAACTAATATATGAAAATCCACCTGCAGATACCGTAAATACAAATATTCTGGCTAATCCGGGTTTTGAAGACGGAGACCAGGATGGTGATGGAATACCTGACGGATGGATCGGTTATGCACAAACGGGTGCAAGCATGGAACTTGTTAAGAGCGGAACTTCAGCATACAACGGAAGCTACTGGTCAAAATGTACAAGTACAAACGGTGGGTATTATCTTCTTTACCAGGTAACATATCCATCTAAAGAAGGAGATGTGTGGGAGTTCAGTTCATTCATAAAAGATGTATCACCAGCATATCCGGGAGCTTGCTATGCAGCTTTGAAGATATCAGCAAAGAACAGTGCAGGCGGAACATTCAAAGCATGGGAGGAATTTCAGGATAGTGTACCATCATATTGGAAACGATTTTCGAATACACAAACAATGCCTGAAGGAACAGCATATATTCAGGCAGTAATAGTGGTACATGGAGCAGATGGAGCACCTGAAGCATCTTATGGCTTTGATGACGTTAAATTGAAATTGATTGAAGAATACGATATTGCAAAAGGTGATTTGAACATGATTTCAAATCCGGGATTTGAAGATGGCGATCAGGATGGTGATTTAATACCTGATGGATGGATTGGTTACGCTCAAACTGGTGCAAGTTTGGAATTGGTAAAAAGCGCAACTTCAGCATACAACGGAAGCTACTGGGCTAAATGTACTAGCACAATGGGTGGCTACTATCTTCTTTATCAGAATACTATTCCTGCTAACGAAGGTGAAGTATGGAAATTAAGTTCATTTATTAAAGATGTATCTCCAAAGTATCCGGGTGCATGTTTTGCGGCTTTAAAAATATCTGCTAAGGATAAATCAAGTGCAACAATTAAAGCATGGGAAGTATTTCAGGATAGTGTTCCGTCATATTGGAAACGTTTCTCAAATACACAAACAATGCCTGAAGGAACACACTATTTACAGGCGGTAATTGTAGTAAACGGAGCAGACGGTTCACCTGAGTCATCATACGGGTTTGATGACGTTAAACTTGAATTAATTCATGAATTAACCAGCAATCCGGGTTTTGAATCCGGTGACAGTACTGGAAGTGGAATTCCTAATGACTGGCTTGGTGGTGGTACAACAAACACACATGTGGAAACAATCAATGATGCAAATGCTCACAGCGGAAATTATTGGGCTAAGGTAAGTGTTGATGATGGCAATGGCTGGTATGTATTATATAAAGAAGGTTTTGCTGCAAAGAAAGGTGAAATCTGGAGCTTAAGATCATTCATTAAAGATGTTTCTCCAGATTCACTTGGCGATTTTGCATATCTGAAAATTTCCGCAAAAGATAGCAACGGTACAAATGTAAAAGTCTGGGAAATCCTTCAGGAGGGTGTAACAAAAGAATGGAAAGATTATTCTATAACTGAAACAATGCCAGAGCGTACAGCTCTTATTCAACCTGTTCTTGTTGTTAAGAAATCACTTAACGATGGCAAGGAAGCTTCTTACGGTTTTGATGATATAAGAGTCGTAAAACTTGGCATTGATACAACCACATCAGCAATGGATGATAAGAATAATATTATCTACACATACGAGCTAAAACAAAATTTTCCTAACCCGTTTAATCCTGCTACAGTAATTAAGTACAGTATTAAAAATGCAGGTCATGTTACTGTAAAAGTATATGATGTTATTGGTCAGGAAGTTTTATCTCTTGTTAATGAGGAAAAAAATGCCGGGAGTTATGAAGTGATTTTTAATGCCGGCCATTTGTCAAGTGGAATGTATATCTACCAGATAAAATCCGGGACATTTGTAGATTCAAAGAAAATGTTATTGCTTAAATAATTTCTTAAAGAAACCCAATACCTGGTATTGGGTTTCTCTCTATCATTCTTATTTGTATAAATGTGATCTTATTATAATGGCAAGTGAAGTAGCTATTAAAGTGTAGTTAAGTTATTTCTACTTAAATATCAAAATACTATAAGAGAATATATATGATATCTCTGCTAAAAAAATCTTTTCCGGTTATTCTGTACAGCATTCTTATCTGTTCGGTGCTTTCGATTGTTATTTTGGCTGGGGATGTGGGAAAGATTAAAGGTAAAGTAACTGAATTAGAAACAGGAGAACCTCTTATTGGTGTTAATGTGGTTATTAAAGGAACAACATCAGGAGCAACAACTGATATTGAAGGTAAATTTACTATAATCGGAGTCTCTCCGGGCACTTATTCTCTTGGTTTTTCATACCTGGGTTACCAATCAGCAACTTTAACAAATGTTGAAGTCGATATTGATAGAACAACAAACGTTGAAATTCAATTGAGCAAAACATCAATCGAAATTGAAAAAGAAGTAATTATTGTTGCAAAAAGACCTCCGATTGCTTTGGATGTTTCATCAAGTAAACGTGATATTGAAATTGCCGAAGTTGAAGAAATGCCCTTACTTAATTTCAACAGTTTACTTAATTTGCAACCCGGCACAATTTTCCAGACAAGAACAAATGATGTACAGGAGCAAATTACTACCGAGCTTTCCATACGCGGCGGCACAGGCATAGGAGTATTTGTTGACGGCTTAAATATTACTGAAGCTCTTTCAAGCGGCTCGCTTACAAATTTCAATTTAAGTTCTCTTGAAGCGGCTGAAATATTATCCGGTGGTTTTAATGCAGAGTACGGTAACATCAGATCCGGAATTATTAATGTTGTTACCAAAGACGGAACTGCTAATTACCATATGAGTGCGGACTTTAAAATCAGTCCCGCTGCAAAAAAACATTTTGGTGAATCAATATATGATCAGAACACCGCACCCGAAT
>CAZIDB010000099.1:7526-16996 GCA_964537965.1 uncultured Melioribacter sp.
GCTGCAAAAAAACATTTTGGTGAATCAATATATGATCAGAACACCGCACCCGAATGGGTTTTATATGGTCATGATGATGCATTGTACGGTGCTGATGGAGTTCACGATCCTGCTAATCCTGATAGCTACTGGGAAATGTGGTCGGCAAATGATACTGTATATGGTTTTACACCGGAACAGGCTCAGGAAGTCTGGAAGTATCAGCATCGCGAAAGACAATACGGACATAAACCGGATTATATAATTGATGCAAGTTTTGGAGGGCCAATTCCTCTTTTAGATAATTTCAGTTTTGGAAAACTTGTTTCATTTTTTACATCGCTGAGATATGAATATAATATGTTTGCTGTTCCTCTTTCGCGCGATCATTATGAAGACTTAAACTGGTTCTGGAAAGTAACATTGCGACCCGGTTCTGCAATGAAAATAAATTTGCAGGGTAATTATCAACAGAATTTATCTACTACAACTTACAATACTCCGCAGGTTTCTGTAGCTACCACGCAGCAGTCTATATTCAGCATGCAGTATCCTCTTACGAAATATTACCAGGGAATGAGATCGATTGCAGATCGATACAGAAATCAGATTGCATTGAATCTTACACATGCTCCATCAGAAAAAACTTATTATGATTTTAAAATATCTTATCTGCTCCGGCGGTCTTTTGTAAATCATGCAGACTATAGAAGCACTGCAAGCGCTTTTACAGTCGGAGGGTATTCTTTTGATTGTTCCCCGGAAGGATATGTTGATGCGGAAACAGTTCCGGACTTTGGCGGTAAAGAAGGTGAACTTGGAATGAGTACAAGGGGATTTGCTTTTATTCTTGGCGGTCATGGTAAAGAAAGGGATTATTCCAGAGAAATTTTAATTAACACCAGATTTGATATTGTAAGCCAGATAGATAAATACAACCAGATAAAAACCGGCTTTGAATATAATTACAACGATCTTAATATGAATCATGGTTTAATTGATTTATCTGATGCCTTGGTTAAAATGGATAAGTTCAGAAGAATACCGATTAAGTTAGCATTTTATGCGCAGGATAAAATTGAGTTCAGTGGAATGACCGCAAACCTGGGAGTAAGATTAGACTATACTAACAGAAAGGGTACATATTTTACAGATATGTATTCAAATTATTTTGAAGTGGATAGCATTGGTTATGTTGGTAACGCTGATATAAAACCTTTTGTTTATATAAGCCCTAGGGTTGGTATTTCCCATCCCATAAGTGAAAAGAGTAAACTCTTTTTTAATTACGGTCACTTTTATGATGAACCAGGTGTATTATACTTATATAATAAAAGAGAAAGATACGGCGGTTACTACGACAGGATTGAAAACACAAATTTAAAACCGCAGAGAACAATTGCTTATGAATTAGGATTTGAACAGCAATTCGGTGATGAATACCTGTTCCATATTTCAGGTTACTACAGAAATATAACTAACCAGATAATGTGGGTAAGTTATTATTCGGAAATCGGAAACCTGATATCGTCATACACAAATGGTAACTATGCTGACTCGAGAGGTCTTGAAGCTATATTCGAAAAGAAAATTGGCAGGTTTTTTATTGGAAGCTTAAGCCTGGATTATCTGATAACCTCCTCAGGAAATTTTGGTAACAGCACTTTTTACGAAGACGTCCTTAAAACTCCGGTTATGAGCAGCAGTACTCAATCAACGCCCGGAGCAGCTTATACCTTTCTGTTAAATTTTACATTTAAAACTCCACCCGAGTGGGGAATAGAAATTCTAAATGCAGATGTATTTGGAGACTGGGTATTGAATATTACTCACGAATATAGAAGCGGAAACACTTTTACATATAACCCAAATAGTCTGCCTGGTGTAAATAATAACGTAAGATGGCGCCCGCATCAGAATACCAACTTAAGAATATCAAAAGGTTTCTCAATACAAGGATTGAATATGCAGGCTTATATGGAAGTCTACAATCTGTTTAACAGGAAAGAATTAAATCCTGCATTACGTTCACTGTTACTGCCTAATTTAAAACTATATAACGAGTACCTTGCTTCTTTAAATCTTCCGGAAGAAGGAGGCACTGATCAGCCGGGTGATTATGAAGCAGATTATATTAAGTTACCGGATCCGGGTGACTTTCCAACTCAGCTTTTATTCCTTGAACCAAGGGATATATATTTCGGAATTAGGGTAAATTTCTAAACGGAGACATCAATGAAATATTATAGATTTGTTAGGTTATTCATGGTTCTGGTTTTAGCTATTACCACTAATATCATCTCTCAAACAAAATATGAACATCATATTAACCGCCTGGCTGCAGAAGTAAGTGAAAACGGTGCATTATTATATCGTAATAATACTGTACTTTATCCGACGTGGCCCTTTGATTCACGCTACTTTAATTTTTCTTCAAGAAAACTTTATCAGGAATCCTGGGGTGTATGGTTGGGTGCAAAGAACTTTACAAGCCTGTATGACACAATCCCTAAAGATGCGATGGTAGCATGCGGAAACAGCTATTTGGATCTTGATGATATTGTTCCTTTAAGTCTTCAAAAAAGAATACGTAATGCTTACCCAAGTGTAAAAATAAATAATGGAAGCACGATTAAAACAGAAAATTTTGATGCAGCTGTTGTTGTCCCATCGCTAATCTGTGATGAGCAAATTGAAAGTGTTTGGACGACAACTCTTGGGCTTACAGTTCAGTTAAAAACTTATGCTTATGCTATGGATGGTCACAAAAATTACATTATCTACGATTATCGTTTTATTAATACAGGTAACATTGATGACAATGTATCAACGAAGGAATTATCAAAAAAACTTACGGATGTATGGTTGGGAATCTCTTTCAATACAGATATAAAATCAAAATTCGGCGGTATTGAGCTTGATGATAATTATGAATATTACGGTTCAACTTATCCTGATTGGTTGAAAGGAACCGCGGGAGCTGATTCTGCACGAATATTTATTGCCTGGGATGGCAGTCTGGAAAGTGGAATGTTTGATCCTGATCCTATAACATCTGCTCCGCGTGTTCCCGGTTATTATGGCCTTGGTATTCTTCACGTTGATAAGCAGGCTGTTGATGATTTGGAATCGGGTTCTTCCGATGATCCTTCACAACCTAAAAATGTTGTAAGTGCAAGTGGTTCTGAAGCAGTTGCAAGTACACAAATTCAAAAAATGTCTCAGGGTGGAAACAAAAACTTCTCCGGCTACGGTGCCAGTAATTTTATTATGGGATTTGGACCTTATGACATTCCGATTAATGAAGACGTCAGAATAGTTCTTGTGCAAATCATCGATGGAGTCTCAAGGGAAAGAGCAGAAGAACTTGGTCTTAAGCTATTAAATGGAGATATAACTCAGACTGAATATGAAACTCAGGTGCAAACAGGCAGAGATTCACTATTTAAATCATTTAGTGCCGCTAAGACGGCCTACAAAAAATATTATAATATACCCGATCCACCTCCATATCCTGATTCAATTTTTGTAACTAATGGTGTTGGATGTATTAAAATTCATTGGTCTTCAAGTGCAGAGAATACTATAGATCCAGATACAAAGAAAAAAGATTTTGCAGGTTACCGCCTTTATAGAGTACCGGTTACACCAGATAATACATGGGAAAAAATTTTTGAATGTGGTGGTAATTCGGGTATTCCAGTTACACACGACTATATAGATTCTAATATTGTAATGGGATTTGATTACTATTATGCAGTAACAAGTTACGACGATGGTACACAAAATTATCTTAATCCCGGCATTCCATTGGAAAGTGCAAGACTTACATCAATTGCTTATGTTGCCGCTACCGCTGCAAGAGAAGCGCAGACTACACATGAAGGATTTAAAACTAATTTACGTGTTGTTCCGAATCCATATAACATAAGATCTGTTAATTTTGGTGATCCCAATGATGCTTCAAATGCTAAAAATAATAAACTGTTATTTGTTGGATTACCTAAAGAATGCACGATAAGAATTTATACGATCTCTGGTGATTTGGTAAAAACAATTTATCACTCAAATGGACTTGGTTCCGAAGAATGGAACCAGGTAACTGATTCTAACCAGTTTATTGTAAGTGGGCTTTATATTGCCCATGTGGAATCTGAAATAGGAAACGAAATAATTAAATTTGTGGTGATAAGATGAAAAATTGTAATATTTTTATAATAGCAATCTTAATTTTATTTTATTCTTTCAATTGTATTAATGGGCAGGATAATTTTAATAAGGTAGCGCAGAGTGGAATGCAATACCTTAAGATTGGTGTAGATGCTGCAATTGTGGGAAAGGGTGAAGCGGGTATTTCAACAGTTACAGGTTTATCATCAATGTTCTGGAATCCGGCAGGTTTGTCCGGCGTTGATAATTATGAAGTAATGTTCAGTCATAATGCATGGATTGCTGATATTTCTATGAATACGGCAGCAGTTGGGATTAATGTTGATAATGTTGGCGTTTTTGGATTAAGCGTTTTATGGATGGATTATGGAGTTCTTTACAAAACTTCTGTTGCAACTTCAGTTGAAGAATCTGCTGCGCTGGGATATGTGGATGAAGGTACATTTTCACCAATAGATATGGCTATAAGTCTGGCATACTCAAAAAAAATATCAGAACAATTTTCTGTTGGTGGGCAGGTTCGTTTTCTTTATGAAGATTATGGAACCAACAAAACAATATCTTTAACAGGTGATATCTCTAATACTAAAAACAGAATGACTGCTTTTTGTTTTGATTTAGGTACAATTTACAATACAGGTTTTAAAAGCCTTGCTTTCTCAATGACGATTCAGAATTTTTCTCCGGATCTACGTTATCAATATGAAGCTTTCAGTACTCCGCTTACATTTAAAATCGGTGCATCAATGAATCTGCTGGATTTTGTTGATAATATTTCACGAAGTAAAGTCCTGTTAGCTGTTGATGCCATTCATCCGAGGGATTATTCTGAAAGATTAAATGTTGGTTTGGAATATGATCACCTGGGAATTTTCCAGGTAAGAGGTGGTTACAGAATGAATTATGATGAGGGTAATTATACTGCCGGTGCAGGTATAAAGTATTCATTATCAAACAACATGGGTATCCGCCTAGATATGAGTTATTTAATACTTTCATCCGCTAGATTCTCTTCTCCGTTTCAATTAACGGCGGGAGTTTATTTTTAAATGTTTGAAATATAAATGATTCAAAACAAGTGAGTAAATAAGATGAACAACTATACAAAAAGAAATCTGAAGGGTCAGACACTACTTCGCCACAGAAATGTCTCCGTAGTTGTTGAAAGAATTAATTTGGAAGGTCCAATTACAAAACGAGAAATAGTTAATAAAACAGGAATTAGCTTTGCTAAAGTAAATCCAATAACCTCAATGCTTAGTAAATTAGGCATTACAGTAGAAATAGGAAAAGAAGAATCGAATGGAGGCCGTCCTTCTTCTTTATTCAATCTTAATCCTAACTATAGATATACAATTGGTTGCCAGCTTTCCCATACTCGTATTCATACAATTGTTGGCAATTTGAAAGGAGAGATCCTATTTGAAGAGATGAAGCATTATGATAAATCAATAGGCAAAGAAGCGGTAATTGATTTATTATTAAGTTCAATTGAAATGTTAATAAATAATTCCGGAATTCCAAAAGATAAATTTCTTGGTGTTGGCGTTGCTATTGCGGGCTTGTTTAATCCTAATAATGAAATGACTTTTCCGTTTCCTCATCTTGTTAATTGGGGACATGTATCATTCAAAGAAATTATTGCCGAAAAGTTTGATTTGCCTTGCTATGTAAGCAACGTTGCAAATGCAGGTGCTTTAGCTGAATTAAACTATGGTGAAGGAAAAGGAAAGAACAGCATTCTCTATTTAAATGTTGGCAGTGGTCTCGGTTTGGGAATTATTTTTGACGGAAAATTATACCAGGGTGTTTCAGGTACTGCTGGTGAGTTTGGACATATTTCTATAGATGAACACGGACCGCTTTGCGAATGCGGCAACTATGGTTGCCTTGAAGCTTTGGCAAGCACAAGGGCGGTAGTTAAACAAGCTAAGACGCAAATTAAACAAGGGGTTTCTACTGCGCTTCTAACAATGGCAAATGAGGATATTGAAAAAATAGATTTTAATATGATCTGCGAAGCTGCAAGTAACAGCGATAAACTTGCTTACAACCTTATTGATATGATGGGGCAGAATATTGGTGAAGGTATTGTTACTCTGGTTAATCTTTTAAATCCCGAAAGAGTTATTCTTGGAGGAACAATAATGTGCGCAAGTGATTTATTGATAAATCAAATTACTAATATTGTTCAGAAAAGAGCTCTTGAAATTCCCCGCAGAAATATGGACATAGTTTTTTCCAAGATGGGTAATTATGCCGGTACAATAGGTGCTACTATTCCGATTATAGAAAGATTTTTTCAGTACCAGGTAAATGAATGAAATATCTTATAGCAGGAATTTTCCTATTGTTGTTAACATTCTCAATTTCAGCCAGTGAACCATTGAACAGACAAACATTAATAATTTTTCATTTCGATTTTAATTCTGTGGCTCTTAATGAAAATTATGTACGACACTGGCTTAAGAAAGCTGCAGGTATGGGCTACAATGCTGTACTTTGGGAAGTTGAAGATAAAATACAATGGGAAACCTGCCCGGAATGCGTTTACTCTGATGCATTCTCAAAAGAAACTTTTAAAAGTATTTTAAACTATTCAAGGCAATTAGGATTAGAACCAATTCCCCTTCTGCAAACAATTGGGCACGCCGAATATGTTTTGCAGTATTATAAATATAAATCAATGAGAGAAGACTCTGCAAGATATGACTGTTATTGTACAAGTAATCTGGATGTTCGCAATTTTCTTAAAAAATGGATTGCCGAATACTTAGAACTTTTTGGTGAAATTAAATATTTCCATCTGGGTGGTGATGAGGCTTATGCATTTGCCACTTGCTGTAAATGTAAAACCGAGGCAGATAAGTTTGGGGAAAATTATCTTTATGCAGAATATGTAAATGACATTGCACAACCACTCTTAGAAAAAAGAATACGTCCCGGTATTTGGTGCGATATGATTCTTAAAGAGCCGGAAAAAATAAATTATATAAGTAAGGATTTTATTATTTGGGATTGGAATTACTGGGATGGTTATAATGAACCGGACAGAGTTATGGTTTGGAGTAAAAGCTCCAGATTAGCTAAAGATGATTTAACTAAATCAATCCGTTCACAATTTCCTGATATTGTTGATGAATCCGGGAAACTAAATCCGTTCTATACAAGTGATGCTCTTAAAAAACTTGGTTATGATGTAATACTTTGCAGTTCTTCCCGTTCTCATGGCGATGGCGTTTTTGCCGGAAGAAACGATATTCACGTTGATAATATAATTGGCGCCGCACAGAAAACAGTAAAACTAAACCTATTAGGAAATTGTGTTACAAGCTGGGCTGTTCGTGTTCATAACTTTGAGACACAAGAACCATGGTTTTATTTGGCGCCACTGACAATAAACAATCCATCACTCTTAAAAGAAGAATTATTAGTAAAAACATCAGAAAAAATTTTTGGAGTACCTGATGCTGAGTTTTTCGGGATAGCCGGCAAAGTTGGTTACTCATTCCCGTTTGCTAATGAAAATACTACTGGCATTATGTGGACAGGTATGAAAGATTCTAAACCTGCGCCCGAAAATTATATAAGGCAAATGATAGACCGGTGGAAAAATCCCGCATCAAACAGGTGGAATTCTTCAGCAGCCAGAATTAAAAATTCAATTGATACAATCAGCGTTGGAATATCAGAACTAAATGAATTCATTAAAAAAGCGAAAGATGGAAAAGATGTTTTGAACGCATGGTCACTGGCCGGTTATTTCCAGTATTGGCAGGCAATTGTTGCAAAGGAAATTGTGAATAACGAAGAAGGTAAACCGGATTCATCAGTCATAAACAAGGCAGATATTTTAAGCTCATTGAAAACTCAATATGTCGGTTGGGCAAAAACCTGGATGACTACAAACTCAGCAGAACAAAATGCAGGATTTTTTTATGATGCTATTCAAAATTACTTTGGAAAAAGCACGGTAAAATAAAATGAATTTAATTAAAACATTTTTTCACTTTTAACAAGAAACATTTATGCAGCTAACATACGTCGATTATATTGTAATTCTTATCTACACAATTCTTATGGTTTTACTTGGCTACGTTGCTAAAAGAAAAGTCAAAAATATTGAAGACTACTTTGCCGGTGGAAAGAAAGTTCCGTGGTGGATGGCAGCTATTTCTCATCATATGTCTGGTTACAGTGCCTTTGCGTTTGTTGGCCATGCTACAGTTGCATATATGAGCGGATTTTCAATCTGGACATTTTTTGCTGTTCCAATTTTTATAGCAATGATTATTGGTGCGCGGGTTTGGGCGCCTAAGTGGGTTAAATTAAATGTAGTTACTCCGGTTGAATATCTTGAAGAAAGATTTAATCTTAAAACCCGGCAGTTGTTTGCGTGGAGCGGTATAGGAATTAAATTTATTGATGAAGGTGTTAAGCTGTATTCTTTATCAGTAATAGTTCATGTTATTACGGGTTTTCCTATGGAAGCCACAATAATAGCTTGTGGTTTTGTTACAATGTTTTATATAATGTTTGGTGGGCTTTGGGCAACAATGCTTACAGATTTTGCTCAATTCATCGTTCAGTTCGGCGCTTCATTTATACTTGTTTACGCAGTGCTAAAAACAGTTGGCGGCTGGACAAAAATGTGGGATAGCCTGCCTCCCGGCCACGCGTCTCTTTTCAGTGATGCAATTTCTCCATGGTTTATGATTGTTTACCTGTTCGTTATAATACTTAGTTACAATGGCGGAACATGGGGACTTGCCCAAAGGTTTTATTCAATTGGTAAACCAAAGGATGCTAAAAAAGCTGCGATTCTTTCCGCTTGTCTCTACCTGGTTTATCCAATTGCTATTTACATTCCAATATGGTCTGCAAGATTAATTATTGGTAATGTGGAAAATCCGGAACAGGCTTATGTATTGGTTGCAGAAAAACTATTAAGCCAAATTTCTCCGGGAATGATTGGACTTTTTGTAAGTTCAATTTTTGCCGCAACAATGTCTATGATTAGTGCCGACCTTAACTCTCTTGCAGCAGTATTCACAAAGGATATTTATCAACGTACAATAAATGAAAATGCGGCAGAGAAAAAGCTTGTACTTGTTGGAATGATTTCTACAATTGTGTTTGGAGTGCTTACAATAGTCTCTGCATTAATTACAATTCATATGTCCGGCGCTTTTAATGCGATGGTTGAGTGGTATGCTGCTATTATTGGTCCTGTTTCCATTCCTTTATTATTCGGAATGGTCTTTAAAAGACCAACCTGGCGCGGAGCAATATATTCATGGGCGGCAGGATTTGCGTCGTTT
>CAZIDB010000100.1:0-16710 GCA_964537965.1 uncultured Melioribacter sp.
CTGCGGAATCAATTCAATGTTATATTCCTTACAGGTTTCAAGCAGGTTCCTAATTCCTTCTTTTGTTATATGTCCGTAACCCCGCAATTCAGGATGAGATTGATATTCAAAATGATAATTGATTTCTGTAATAATAAAATCAATTCCGGATTTACGTAGCGACGGAATATCATTTTTAACTGCGTCAAGTGATTCTTTTGAATCCATCAGGACGTGGATTCCAAGTTTAACTCCGTGTTCAGAATCCTTAAATAGTTCTGATGAAGATGCACAACTACTGAATAAGGCAAACATCATAGTTGATATTAAGATTATAATTATGTTTCTGATTCTATATAACTTAAGCACTGTATTTTCCTTTTAATGAAACGATTATAATAAAGCGGAGTTTTTCTACAACTCAATACAAAATTACTCTAATTCAAATAAAATAAAAATGCCGCTGTTCAGGCGGCATTATATTCTTTAAAGACTATTTACTTGCGGGTTGGAAACCTGCAGGCGGTTCGGCAAGTTTATTATCTGCTGTGAATGTTATTGTATGAAGTTCGCAAAGATTAAAATCTTCCCACCAGAAATAATTTCCTTCAGTATCACCAACTAAAATATCAAACAGACATTCGTTATCGCCATATCCTGAAAAATTTATTTCCAATTCCTCACCATCGTTCAGGATCTGATCACCCAGAATATCTTCACCCCATTGAGCAGAATCTGCTTCAGCAACATATAAATCATAAATTGTAATACCCGTATTGTTTACAAGTACAAAATCCTGTGCCTGCGAATACAGGTTAGTTGAGAATAAAGATAAAATAACAGTCACGAAAAGGTAAATAGATTTTTTCATAGTGCCCTCAGGTTAGTTTATGGTTGAAAACAATTGATTTGTAATTCAAACATATTACAACCTGGTTAAAGTTCAAAACAAAAATTATTGGACTTAAAACTGATTATAACTCTCTCTTTATATCACCAAAATATTTATCGATATAATGCTCAGCTTTATCTTGTGTTTCAGCTTCTGTTATGCAGCGAATAATTGGTTCGGTATTGGATTTTCTGAAATGGACCCAATGATCAGGAAAATCAATTCTTAAACCATCTTCTGTATTAATTTTTTCGTTGCCGTATTTATTTTTCAAACTTTGCAATATGGTATCGGGATTTGCACTCTTCAATTCAATTTTTCTTTTGGCAATAAAATATTTTGGTAGCGAATCTTTTAATTCACTTATCGTACCGCCAAATTCAAGAAGATGTTGTAAAGTAATTGCAATACCTACAAGAGCGTCTCTTCCGTAATGAAGCGTGGGATAAATAACACCCCCACTTCCTTCGCCTCCAATAATCGCGTCCACTTCTTTCATCTTCTTTACAACGTTTGCTTCTCCAACAGGCGAACGGAATACTTTGCAACCGGCAGCATTTGCCACATCATCTACCGCGCGTGTAGTTGAAAGATTGACTGCGACATTTCCTTTCTCTTTTGACAAGATAAATTTAACTGCCTGGGTAATAGTATTTTCTTCACTAAACGGTTGGCCTTTATCGGTTATTAATACAAGACGATCAACATCAGGATCAACAACAATTCCTATATCGGCTTTTTCTTCTTTTACTTTTTCCATTGTGCCGGTTAAGTTTTCCGGGATTGGTTCAGGCAAACGTGGAAAGATTCCGGAACGTTCACAATTCATTTCAATTACTTCACAACCAAACTCTCTTAGCAAATCAGGAATTACATACACACCGGCGCCGTTTACACAATCAGCAACTACTCTGAATTTTCTTTTTCTTATTTGTTCTTTATCGATGTATTTGAGTTTCAGAACATCTTCTACATGTTTTTTAAGACCTTCCTCGTAGAAAGATATTTTACCAATAGATTCCCAGTCAACATACTTCGGTACATTTTCCAATATTTTAAGAAGCTGAACATTCTCTTCTGGTGTCATAAACTGCCCTGTTGAATTAAGCAGCTTAAGTGCATTCCATTCATTCGGATTATGGCTTGCAGAGATTGCAATTCCTCCGGCAGCTTTCAAGTTTTTAACTGTATATTGAACGGTAGGTGTTGGAACTATACCGATATCAACTACATGGAAACCTTTTGCTGCTAATGTTCCTGAGACAATATTTTTAACTAACTCTCCGGTAATGCGGGCATCTCTTCCAATTACAATCGTTCCTTTACCGCAAAACTCCGCATAGGCAGATGTATATTTAACAAGCACTTCCGGTTCAAGGCCATCGCCAATAATGCCTCTTATTCCTGAAACACTTACCATTAGTGTGGGCATAATTCCTCCTCAAATGAGATTTTATTCACAATGAAAGAAAAAAATAAATTATATAACTAAAGTAGAATTTTTCTTTAATTTAATTATACTACAAGTTGACATATAAATTCAATACTTGTATATTCGCAACAAAAATTGCCAATCATTACAAATATTTTATAAAATATCTGAGAGGCTCTTGATGAGAGTTAAATTGTTACCTTTCTATTTTTTCCTGATAGTCATTTCTTTAAAATTATTTGCAGGTACTACTGGTAAAATATCCGGAATAGTTACAGATAAAGAAACCGGTGAAGGAATACCTTTGGCAAATGTTTATATTGAAGGTACTACTTTAGGAGCAGCGGCTGATGTTGATGGTAATTATACTATTCTTAACGTGCCGCCTGGTGTTTATACTGTAACAGCATCCGTAATAGGATATCAGAAACTAAGCGTTACTGATGTTAGAGTAAATGTTGATTTTACAACAAGACTTAATTTTCAGTTAAGCTCAGGTTCAATTGATTTACCTGCTGTTCTTGTTCAGGGTGAAAGAAATCCTTTGATAAGACAGGATCTTACTAATCCTACTGTTGCTATAACAACAGAAACGATTCAGGAATTACCGGTAGACCAGCTTTCTGATATAATTAAATTACAGGCAGGTGTTGTAGTTGGTAATGATGGTGACCTGCATATCCGCGGTGGTTACGGAAACGAGATAGCTTATACACTTAATGGTATTACATTAAATGATCCATACGGCAACAGGAGTTCTTTGGGATTAGCTACAAATGCAGTTCAGGAAGTTTCTGTATCTAGCGGAACGTTTAGCGCAGAATACGGCAACGCTCTAAGCGGCGTTGTTAATTATGTTACCAAGGAAGGCGGAAATAATTATACATTTAGCATCAGAAGCTACATGGGAGATTATCTGACTTCCCGTGATGATTTATTTGATAACATTGACGAAATTGATCCTTTGAACAGGGGCAGAATTGAAGCTACGGTCGGCGGCGCTGTTCCTTTACTTCCAAAAGTTAATTTCTATGTGTCAGGTGTCTATGAGAATTTTAAAGGCTCGCTATACGGTAAAAGATTATACAGCACAACAGATTCGTATTTAACTCCTGAGTCTTTCAAATCGACTGATCCCCGGTTGGCGCTTTACCCGGCAAATTTAAGAAATTCATCAGGGCAATATTTCTTTAATCCTTACGATACTACAAATACTACCGGGTTACCAACAGGTAATGGAAGTACTGTTGCGATGAACTGGTCAAAAAGTATGAACATCCAGGGGAATATAAGTTACAGACCATTTGAGTTATTAAAAATAAAATATGAAGCAGTCTTTAATAAAAGTGAATCAAAGGGATATAGCTTTTCATTTAAATTTAATCCGGATGGTGTTGGAACAAACTACAGTAACGGATTCATTCAATCGATAGATATAACGCATACTTTAAGTAATAAAGTATTCTATACTTTAAAAGCTTCCTATGGTTATAATGAGAATAAGTATTACCTGTTTGAAGATATTAATGACCCCGGTTATTTGCCTTCGTTATATTTAAGAACAATTACTAACACAAGCTTTTATGCTGGCGGTACAGATAATACCAGAACCTACAGGAAAACAACTACAAGCGGTGTAAAAGGTGATCTTGTTGCGCAGTTATTTGGGAATCATGAAATTAAAACCGGATTTGAATTCAGGTATCATGATCTTCAGTATGAAGGTTATGATGTTGAAGTCGGTATTCTGAATAACGATGGCTCTTTTGACGCCAATATTACTAATGATGATTTATTGTACGGAAATGTTACGCTTGCAAGACGTATACCTACGAGCCCATCGCTTTATACTTCTTACAGGTATTATCCTTCAGAATTTACTTACTATGTCCTCGATAAGATTGAATTAGCATCTTCACTAGTTTTGAATTTTGGATTACGTTATGAATGGTTCAACCCGAATGCACAATATAATCCTTTTCTCTCAGCAGATTTGAAATCACTTAAAGCCGGCAGCATTTCAACAAGTAATGAAAAAGCCTCAATCAAACAAAATATATCTCCAAGGTTGAGTGTTTCCTATCCAATAACTGACAGAGGTGTAATCAGATTTTCATACGGACATTTTTATCAGAACGGTTCACTGGGTACGCTTTACAGGAACCCGAATTTCTATGTTGCAAATGTTGGCTCTACTCCAACTTTCGGCAATGCAAATGTTGAACCTCAGAAATCAGTTCAGTATGAGCTTGGTTTGCAGCAGCAGTTAACCGAAGATTTGAAATTTGATCTTACCGGCTTTTATAAGGATGTAACAAATTACATTTATACACAAACAGTTTATACAACGGAAGGTAGACAGTATTACAGCCTTACAAATTTAGCTTATGCAAATACTAGAGGCATCACGTTATCATTCATTAAAAGAAGATCACCCGGAAGTTTGTTCTATGCAACCTTAGATTACACGTTTTCACTTGCAGAAGGAAACAGAACATATCCGTCGGAAGAAATTTTCTTTAGTGAGCAATCCGGTAAACAGACAGAGACTTATTTAGTCGCTCTTGATTTTGACAGGCGGCATGTTATAAATGCAACAATTGGTCTTACAGACCCGGATAACTTTACAATTGGTTTAATCGGGAATATCCAAACAGGTTCTCCATACACACCTGAATTACCTTCTGAACTTTCCCCGATTTTATATTTGCAGAATTCTGCTTACCAGAAAATCCAATGGAACGTTGATCTTAAAATGGAAAAGTTCTTTAAGATTGGAAATTTAAGTTACTCCGTATTCCTTCAGGTTGATAATCTTTTTGACGTTGAAAATGAATATGCTGTTTATGCAAGTTCAGGAAGAGCTTTATCAAATGTTGAACAGGTTATTGATGCGATTGAATTCAATGATATTCGTAAAAGAATAAACAGAGGGGACCCGGGGCTTTTCGGAATGGGACAGATTGATAATTATTACTCTCAAAGACCCGAGCGTGTTAGCCGGCCAAGAGAAGTAAGGCTTGGACTTTCAATTATTTTTAATTAATTGCAAGAAAAAATTGTAATAAAGAATTAAGGAATTTTTATATGAAAAGAATTTTTACTCTTGTGCTTCTTCTTGTAATTATTGCCGGTTCGGCTTTACCTCAGGAAGTTGACAAGTATGGTTACCCGATTTATAAAAAACTAAGTGAAGAGGATTTAACCAGGCTGCTGGGTGATCAATTCAATCCTCAGCTTCGAAAAACAAACGGTGATTATAATCTAATTAAACAAATCATTGTTAGTGGTAATAAGATTACTACTGTAATTTATAATTATGGTTCAATCTGTAAACCAAATACTTTAGGAAATATTGCAGACCTCGTTTGGCAAAATTTAGGTTATGGTTTTGAATTCAGTCCGCTGGTTGCCGCAGAAGTTGTGGACGATTCTTCCAATACGGTTAATATCGTAGATGATTCTTTCATTCTAACCGGGCAGGGAGATTATTCACCTGATGGTACAATTAAATGGGGATGGTTACCCAAAGCAGGTTATGTTGATCCTACACAGGATGAAATAGCCAGCCTTAATGCACCAGATAAAGATGGCGATGGCAAACCTGATTCATGGCCAGAACGGTGGTTTAATGCTGGTGCAGATAAATATATCTGGCCGGCTTTCCTTGGTGATCAGGCAACTGCCCCTGATGAAGAAGTTTACTTTGTTGTTGATGATTTTACAAACGAGGAATTTGATTATTATCCTTTTACCAACGATAGAAGTAAAAGAGGTCTCGGTCTCGATATGGAAGTCCGTATTCTTCAGTTTAATAATGCACTTGCAGAAGATATAATGTTTCTTGTTTATAATGTTATTAATAGAAGCGATAAAAACCTGGATAAAGTATATTTCGGAATGCATGGTGATCCGCACATTGGAGGTGCAGATAATTATTCTGATGACAGAGCTGGTTTTATTGATCCAGAAGGTAAATCGTTGCAAAGTTCAATCGCTTTTCCTTTCAGAGCAAGAAACATGGTTTTCTCCTGGGATGATGATATGGAAGGAATGTACTCAAGAACCTGCGGCTACTTTGGCTGGAAATTTCTTGAATCGCCTACCAATTCATCCAACAGCCAAGATGACGACGTTGATGGTTTAACTGATGAATCCCCATATAACAGTTCCGGACCTTACATTGATGGAATTACAACGCCGTTAACAACCAACATTACAAATTTAACCTGGTTTACCTCGGTTTATGGAACACCAAAAGCGCGTTTCTCTGGCGATGAAGATGGTGATTGGGATCCGCTTAAAGATGATATTGGAATTGATGGTATTGCTCCAACATCTGTTAACTATCCCGGTCCTGATTATGGAGAAGCTGACGGCAAACCAAGCCAGGGATGGTTCAGCGATTTAAATGGAAATGATAAATATGATACTGGTGAACCATTAAGTGAAGAAAGACTGCCGGGTTACGTTTGGGCCGGTTCCGAACCAGGATTTGGATACAGAGATATTTCTGAATCAGACCAGATTGGTTTGACAAGTTTTCATCCGGCAACATATACAAACTCACTTCCCAATGTTCCTAAAAATGATCCATTGATGTGGGAATGGTTATCCTCTGATACAATTGATACCGGACAGGAATTATTAACGGCAGCAGGAGATAATATTTTCAATTTTGGTTCCGGTCCGTTAAAGCTTGAGAAAGGCGAGAGCCAGAGATTTTCTATGGCAATCTTATTTGGCGATAACCTTGATGACTTAATATTAAATGCAGAAACCTCAACGCGTATTCTGGAATCTGATTACAGATTTGCTAAACCACCTGAAAAACCTAAAGTTAAAGCTGTAGCCGGTAAAGATAGAGTTACACTATACTGGGATAATACAAGCGAGCTTTCGTTTGATCCTTTCTTAAGAGCAAACGATTTTCAGGGTTATAAAATTTACAGAAGCCGTGACTATTCATTCTCTGATGTTTACACAGTTACTGATGCTAACGGAGTACCATTTATTGGACAGGCTTTTACACAAAACGGAATTAAGGCTCAGTTTGATCTTGCAGATACACTTAGCGGTTTACAACCGGTTGAGTATGTTGGAAGAGGTGTAAAATATAATTTAGGAAGCAATACCGGTTTGGTTCACGAGTATGTTGATTCATCTGTAACACCCGGTGTTACGTATTATTATGCTGTTGCAGCTTATGACGGCGGTTCGGTTAAATTTGATCTTTCACCATCCGAATGCCAGACGGTAATTGAAAAAGATCCGATTACAAACCAGTTGATCTTTGATGTAAATACAGTTCAGGCAACTGCCGGCGGTTTAGCAGAAGATTATAAAAATGCTAAAGCCGGTTCAGACGGAGTTCTTGAAAGAGTAATTGGAAATTCAACAGGTGCGGTTAATGTAAAAGTATTGAATGATCTTGAAGTTCAGGAGAACAGGAAATACGATCTTACATTTGTTAAGGAAGATACTTATAACTTATACGATGTAAATGGCATTGAAGAATATTTTACGTCAAAGGATACGGTTTCTGTTGGTTTGAGTAAAGAGAATCTTGCTGCAGGTACTGTTCAGGTGTTTGATCCAAACAATGCATTATTAGATTCAAACAAATATTCAATCAACCTAAGGACAGGCAGGATAAAAGGTGCTTACAGCGGCGCTTTAACAACAGGACAGAAATACAAAGTAAAGTATAATTACTTTCCTGTTTATTACAGTTCAATAATTGATGGCTCCGATGGCAACCCTACTTTTGATGGAATGAAAATCTATGTTACAAATGATGATCTGCAAGTAGATTATTCTACATCAGGATGGAACAATACATCAATTAATGTGAAAGACACAGTATTCTATCCTCCTGTAACAGGAACACCAACTAAATACAGGGCAGACTGGAAAGTTGTATGGAATGATCTTGATACTGCAAACGGTACCTGGAAATTCCCCGGTGACACTGTTATGAATCAGACCAAGAAAAAAACTGTAATGCCGTTTAAAATTATTAATACTACAACAAACCAGAAAGCAACTTATATCATTTTTGAAACTACTCCCACTACTCGTAATAATCTAAAATGGGATTGGGGTGAAAGTATTATTATTCAGCCGCAGGGAGAAACAGGTTTAAAAGTTGCATACCAGTTAAACATTAATTTGCCGGATTCAACTGTTACAAATCCTGTCTATCCTAAGAGCGGTGATATTTATTACATAACTACTTTAAAGCCATTTCAAAAAGATGATAAATATACCTTTACTTCAAAGGCAATTGAATCCCTTGCCGGACAGAATGGAAATGTGCTTGATAAAGTTACCGTCGTTCCAAATCCTTATGTAGCTTACAGCATTGCTGAAAATCCGGGGCTTACACTTTCTTCAAGAGGAGAAAGAATTTTGCAGTTCAGGAATTTACCGGCAAAATGTACTATAAGGATTTTTACTATAACCGGTGAACTTGTTCAGAAAATTGAGAAAGATGATTTAACAAACAGCGCTGCATGGGATTTGCTTAGTTACGAAGGTCAGAGAATAGCTTATGGAATTTATATTTATCATATTGATGCGCCGGGCATTGGTGAAAAAATCGGTCGGTTTGCGGTGATTAAGTAAACATGGAAAAAATGATGAATAAAAAAATATTTAACGAAGTAATAAAATTCAAAATTACATTGCATTTTGAAATTTACTCATCAATTGAGGATAAAGTTTTATGAAAAGAGTATTAATTTATTTGTTTTCTTTTCTGCTTGTTTCTGTTGCGTTTGCACAAAATGACAGAAGTACTTCCAAGGTTGGAACAACCGCTGCCCAGTTTCTTAAAATTGGGGCAGGTGCAAGAGCAATAGGAATGGGCGGAGCATATACTGCTATAGGTGGGGATTTATATTCGCTTTACTGGAATCCCGCCGGAATTGCGGAATCGAGAGATAACGGGCAGGTAGTTTTTAATCATGCAGAATGGCTTGCTGATATCAAATATGATTTTGCTGCCGGTGCAATCAGGCTTGAAGATTTTGGTACCTTTGCAGTAACATTAACATCACTTGGAGTTCCTGAAGATAAAGTTACGACGATGGAAAATCCTGAAGGTGATGGACGCGTGTTTGATGCAAGTTCTTTAGCAATTGGATTTGGTTTTGCAAAGGAATTAACCGACAGGTTCTCAATAGGTTTTCATGCAAAGTATGTAGGAGAAGCAATATGGAATATGAGCGCATCAGGATTTGGAATTGATGTAGGAACACTTTACAGAACACCGTTTAATGATCTTAAAATTGGTGCTAGTATAACTAACTTTGGTTCTAAGATGCAGCTTGACGGAAGCGATATTCAGTTTAATGATGATCCGAATGATAATGACAACAGCGGACCAAACAATATTCCTTCAAAATACAATGTGGATAGCTATGATATGCCTCTGACTTTCAGAGTCGGATTATCCATGGATGTACTGAATACAAGTATGTTCCGGGTTACTGCCGCAGTAGATGCAGCCCATCCGAATGATAATACCGAATATATGAACACAGGTATTGAATTAGCTTATGATGAATTGATATTTGTACGCGGCGGATATAAATCATTATTCCTAAGAGACAGTGAACAAAGTTTTACACTCGGTGCAGGATTAAACTATCGTGTTACAAGCCAGATGAGAATTTTTGTTAATTATGGTTATGCAGACTACGGCCGCCTGGAAAATGTTCAGTTTATAGATATGGGATTGACATTCTGATTTTATAAAGTAGCATAGAGTAACTTCTATGCTACTTTCTTTTTCAATCCTGAAATTAATTCTCATTATGGCAGATTCTCCAACAATACAAAAAATCAATTCACTTCTTTTAAAAAGATTTGGTGAACCTAAACGTGCTTCGGCGTTACCTGATCCAATCGATTTGCTTATTGCAACAGTTTTATCTCAGAATACCAATGATAAGAATTCCTACAAAGCTTATATAAATCTGAAGGATAAATACAAGCACTGGCATCAGTTAAAGAATGTGTCGTTAAAAGAATTAACTAATACAATCAGAACTGCAGGACTTGCAAACCAGAAAGCCGGTACAATAAAAGAAATTATCTCATCATTATTTGTTAATAATAAATCTGTTTCACTTGAATACCTGAAAGAGTTAAGTAACGAAGACGCTATTAAGGAATTAACGAAAATAAAAGGTGTAGGTGTTAAAACAGCAAGTTGTGTTCTTCTGTTTGCAATGGATAGAGATATTTGTCCTGTTGATACACATGTTCATCGCACGCTGAACAGGATTGGAATTGTTAAAACAACATCACCTGACAAAACTTTTTTTGAAATCAATAAAAATTTTCCGTCGGGAATCGCTCATTCGTTTCATACTAACCTATTAAAGCTGGGGCGTGGTTACTGCAAAGCAAATGAAGTAAAATGCCTTACCTGTCCGCTTATTAAAATTTGTAAGTTCGAGGAAAAGAACTTATCTGAATCAAGCCTGAAACCCGAGAATTCATTTATGCTACTTGATAATGTTTAGAATAAATGAATCTCTTTTTTGTTGAATTCATTTTTATCCTGATCAGGCATTTTCTTAAAACAATCAAGTAAGATTCTTTGAGAGAAAAAAAAATCTCCTTTAAAAATAGAAAATAGGTTTGCATTTATTTTCCGATAAGTTTAAATTCAGACCTGAAAAATATTGAATGCCACTGGTGGTGGCAGGTTTAAGAGAGGAAATAAAAGTTGAAATAACTCCGGAAACTTTTTGTTCAATATTTGCAAATCTGTTTTGCAATTTTTCCGAAATAATTTATTCTGCATTTTTTTAAATAATAAATAAAGGGTTACCAATTGAAAACATTTTACTTACGGTTAATTGTAGTAATTCTCGTATTAACATTTAGTGCTGGTAATGTATTTTCTCAATCTGTTAAAGGTAAAGTTGTAAATTTACCGGAGGAAATCAGGCATATCGATACTCATATTTTATATCTCGATGAAAATAATAATCTCACTTCACGCGGGATAAAGCATAATGAAACTAAAGAATACTTATTAAATTCTTCGGTTAAGCAAAACTATACTTTAGTGAGTTCATTAAATGAACCTAATAGTGTAAGAGGTTTAAAAATTATTTTAAGAGCTACAGATCAACTCCTGGCTAATCCTGATGCTTTATTAAGTTTCAGAAGAGCCGCAGCAAGATGGGAGAGATATTTGACAAGCAAAGTAACAGTTGTTATTGATGTGGATTTTGGTCCTACAAGGTGGGGAAATGCGTATGCTACCGGCGTACTTGGAAGCACTTCGTCGGCATTTAAATTTGTAACATCTCAGGATGGTTCTTATCTGTCCGTTGCGGATATTAAAGCAGCTCTAAAAAATAATCATTCTACTGATACACAATTATTTAATTTATATAATGCTATTCCGGTTCCTACTCCAAGTTCATCAGGGAATAACCTTGGACCTGTTGTAGGCGGGATGATTAATTTTCAAGGATTAGGAATTATAGAAGCCGAGGCTGACCCGGATATTAATGTTAATCCTTTCGGAAATGTTCCGGCAATTGGATTTAATTCTGCTTTCGAATGGGACTTTGATCCATCCGACGGTATTGAGAGCGGGCATTATGATTTTGATGGAACGGTTACTCATGAAATTGGTCACGCTTTAGGCTTTAATTCAATAATTGGTCTTTTAACTGATACTAAAGATTATTTTACACCCTGGGATCTTTTCAGAGTTAGACCTGAAGCCGTTGAACCGGGAGATTTGACCGGATTTGCTAAAGCTGAAAGAGTTGTTACTCCCGGTCCTGCCGCTACTGAAGTTGATGTTGTTGAAAACGGCGTTACATATTATAAACCAACCCAGGTCTTTTTTGACGGACTTGTGGAACTGCCGGTATCTACTGCTAAGAACAGTGATAGAACAGGTGGAGATGGACAACAGGCTGCACATTGGAAAGATGATGCACAAAGACCACCTTCATTAGGAGACGCCAGAAATATGGGAATTATGGATCCTACGGCTAATTCAGGAACGCGTGACATTATTCAACCTAACGATTTAAGAATGCTCGAAGTTATTGGCTGGAATGTAGATTACTCACCTGATTATGCATCTGTTATGTTAATAAGTGAAGGAGATACACTTGATCTTGATAAATCGACAGATACAGTTAAAGTTATGGATGTTCCTTTAAATGGCAGCAAGTCAACAGAAATTCAATTGGTGAATCTTGATTTAAACAATATGCTTGATTATGAAATTGAGACCATTGTAAATGTTGTATACCCGGCTGATGTAGTATACACAATTGGTACTGATGCAATTGAGGGATCTATAAACAGTGGTAATAGCAGTACAATAAATTTTACCGCGTCGGGAATTAATGTTCCCGCAGTATTTTTCGGAACAATAAGAATTCATACCAATGATGAAAATAAATTGGTAGTTGATATTCCATTCAAGGTTTCTGTCGGTGGGGCAATTGAACCTACTATTGTAACTGACCTGGAGGAACTTGGTGATTTTGTTTTTGATACTAAATTACCTGATAAAATAAAATCAAAAGAACTTATTATTAAAAATCTTGGTAACCAGCAGCTTGATTATAAAATTCTTTTATCGTTAACTGATAAAAGTAATACTCCATATTCCGGGTTAGCAAAATCATCCAATTACAATGGGGATAATTTACTTTATAAATTTTATAATAAAGCATTGGTTGATGATTCCCAGTTATTGTTCAATGCTGATTTTGAATCTGGTTTTGATGACTTTGATACATCCGGAACTAATTCTGAAGATTGGCATAGAATAACTACTGGTCCTGCTTTATTGGAAGGACATTCACCGGTAACAACAGCCCACTTTGGAATTGATTATACTGACTCAATCCAATACCGCTCTTACTCGGATGCATCCCTGATAAGTAAGAGTTTTAATGTAAGCAGTATTGCTCCACAGGATTTAATAACCCTATCCTTCAATTATTATTTACAGGCAGAAGTGGGATATGATTTTGCGTATGTTCTTGTATCCTATGATGATGGCAAAACTTATGAAGAAATAGCATCTTCTAATGGTGGAATTCTTGCGAATGATACTGTATGGCAGTCAGTTTCTATTCAATTGCCGTACCTGTCCGGGAATTCTGATCCTATAAAATTTGCATTCAGATTTACAAGTGACCAGCTTCTGAATTATGAGGGTTGGTTCATTGATGATGTTCAGCTTAGCGTACTAAAAGATGCTAACCCGATTTATACAAGCATTAAAAAAGGAGCATTGGCAACACTAAATGCTGAGGACAAAGTAATTCTGACTGTTAATGCTGGACAATTTGAAGTTGGTTTCTATAAAGGATATTTATCAATTTTAACCAATGATCCGTTCAGACCGGAAAAGGCGCTTCCTTTTTATATTAAAAATTTACTTCTTCTGCCTGCTGGTAAAAATATTATCTATGCTTCTACAGGTAAAGGAACAAATGCCAAAGGAAAATTATTAAGTATAGATAAAACTACCGGTGTGGGAACAGAAATAGGAAGTTCCGGTTTTGAACCTCTGAAAAGTATAACTGTCTTTCCTGAAACAGGTGAATTATATGGTTTGAATACAAGTGCGTTTACACCATCATCAGTTGTTAGAGTTAACGCAGCAGATGGCTATGGCCTTTTCCAGTTTGAATCGCCTGTTAAATTAGGTGCAGTATTATTTGACTCAGATAATTCATTATATGCAGCTTCAGATGATAAGAAGCTTTATAAACTTAATCCCGAAACCGGTGACACAACTCTAATAGGCGATATTGGTTTTAAAGTTGCAGCAATGACGATTGATCCGAATTCTGGTGATATAATTGCGAGTGTTGATGCATCCAGCAATAAGGATAAACTTTACCGGATTAACAAAGTTAATGCTGATACGACTTACCTTGGAAAAACAGGTCTAAGTAAAACAACAAAGGCATTGGTGTTTGATGAAAAAGGAAATCTTTTCGGTACTATTGGAGAAGATACTCAATCAAGTACATTTCTTTCAATTGATATTAATACCGGAACAGCTACACAGATCGGTGATGTTGGTTTCAGAGGAGTTGCCGGGCTTGTAATGGTTGTTGATACTACAACTGATGTAAAGAATAAACAAGGTGAAGTACCAAATATCTTTTCTTTAAAACAGAATTATCCTAATCCGTTTAATCCTGAAACAAGCATTGAATATACAATTCCTGAAGCAGGCAGCATCACTTTAAAGATTTATGATGTGCTTGGTAAGGAAGTGATTACTTTAGTTAATGGAAACAGAACAGCAGGTAATCATGTTGAAAAATGGAATGCTTCAAATTTTGCAAGCGGAGTTTATATTTACCAGTTGGAATACAATTCACCAAACCAGGTAAAAACCTCGTTAAGAAATAAGATGATATTAACAAAGTAGTTCTTACTGATTCTGAAAACTTTAAGGCTGGTAATAGAAATTTATTGCCAGCCTTTTTTTTAGAGTTTTGTGTAAAATGATTTGTATATCAACTGTCATTCCCACGAAAACCTGCCTGCGGCAAGGCAGGTGGGAATCCACAAAAATTTCTAAAGATTCCCGTTCTTGCTTGCAGCAGGCAAGTGCACGGGAATGACATTTGAAATTTTTCAGAAGTTCTTTGTATATAGAAAAACTCATTCCTGTGTTTTGCACTTCAATCAACTAATGTTATTTTAACTGCCATAGTTTTTATTTTAAATAATCAATAATTCCAAAAAGGAAAATCATGAGCGGTTTCTTCGGCAGCATTTCAAAAGGTTCAGCAGTTGCTGATGTGTTTTATGGAACGGACTACCATTCTCACCTTGGAACGAAAAGGGCTGGTATGGCTTTTTATTCTAAAGAGGAAGGATTTCAAAGAGCAATTCACAGTCTTGAAGATGGTTATTTCAGGAACAAATTCGAGGAGAATCTGAGTAAATTTAAAGGTAACCTTGGTATAGGTGTAATTAGCGATACTGAAGCACAACCGATTCTTGTTACCTCTCATATGGGCCGTTTTGCTGTGGCTACAGTAAGCAAAATAGTCAACATAGATGAACTTGAGCAGAGATGTTTAAAAAACCGCCGTACTTTTTCTGAACTGAGCAGTGGAAAAATAAATCCAACCGAATTAGTTGCAATGCTTATTTCCGAAGGAGAAGATTTTGTTTCGGGAATTGAAAATGTTTTTAATCTTGTTAAAGGTTCTTGTTCAATTTTAATTTTAACGGATAATTGCATTATTGCAGCAAGAGATAAAAACGGCAGAACGCCGATAATAATTGGTAAAAGAGAAGATGCTTATGCCGTTGCTTTTGAGACTTGCGCATTTCCAAACTTAAATTATGAAGTTGAAAAATTTATTGGTCCAGGTGAAATTGTTCGTATTACATCAGATGGATATGAGCAATTGCGTAAACCTAACGAAAGGATGCAAATTTGTGCTTTCCTTTGGGTTTACTTCGGATACCCACCATCATTTTATGAAGGCATTAATGTAGATGAGTGCCGTTACAGGTGTGGTGCGGCACTTGCGAAAAAAGATTCAGTTAAAGCCGATTTTGTTGCTGGCATTCCGGATTCAGGAATTGGTCACGCAATGGGATATAGCAACGAGAGAGGAATCCCATTAAAACGTCCATATGCAAAATATACTCCAACCTGGCCAAGGAGTTTTATGCCTCAAAGTCAGCAGATGCGTGACCTTGTTGCTAAAATGAAATTGATACCAAACGAATCAATAGTTAAAGACAAGTGCGGGATATTTCTTGATGATTCAATTGTGCGTGGCACACAGCTTAAAGATAATGTTCGTCATTTACACGAAGCAGGAATAAAAGAAGTGCATATGCGTATTGCTTGTCCTCCGCTATCCTTCCCGTGTGAGTTTTTAAATTTCAGCAGGTCAAGATCTAGATTTGAATTGGCTACTCATACTGCTGTTAGAGAAATTGAAGGTAAAGATGATTTTGATATAAAAGAATATGCTGATTCTCTTAATGGTAAATATGCCCAAATGGTTGAGCAGATAAGAAAACGTTTAGATCTTTCTTCACTTATGTTCCAAAGATTAAATGATCTGGTTGATGCTATCGGATTACCGAAAGAAAAATTGTGTACTCACTGCTGGGATGGATCAAGTTATTTCTAATGTTAACGAAGTACATTGAAAGTATTAAAATTAAAAAGATGTAAAATTGAAAGTTAGAAAGTTGTAATTAGGAATGGTTAGAAAGTTGAAGGTTGGAGTTTACAAATGTTATTATGAAAAACTTATGAAAAATCTAGAATGTCATTCCCGTGTACTTGCCTGCACAGGTTGTTGCATAACTTGATAATTACGCATCCCGAGCGAAGTCGAGGGATGATTTTAAT
>CAZIDB010000101.1:0-16668 GCA_964537965.1 uncultured Melioribacter sp.
AGAGTATTGATCCCCAATGCTTGCCATCTTAATTTTTTCAAGGTAGCTAAAAACATTTTCACCGACGTAAATATCAGTCAGATCCATACTAAGAAACTCTTCCTTTGAGTATCCGTAATGTCTTACCAATGCATCGTTAACTTCAATGAATTTAGCCGTAAACTGGTCACGCACATACATTGGAAGGGGGTTGTGCTCAAATAAATATTTAAACTTTTCTTCGCTTTCCTGTATTACCTGGTGAGCCTGTTTTATTTCAGTAAGGTCTGTACCAACAGCTATCAGAGCAACGGGTTCATTATTTTCATTCAATACAGGTGAAGTTGAAAGAAGAATAGGCAACTGTGTTTTATCCTTTCGCAGGAGCACTAATTCACCTTGCCAGCCCTCTTTAAATGATAAGGTAAAAATCTCATTAATTATTTCTTCTGATTCCCTGTCGGGAGCTAATACTTTTATATCTCTTATTCTAAGATTAACATTTGAATACCCATAAGTATCGTAAAATGCCTTATTTGCATAAATCAGATTTGAAGAATTATCAGTTATCATTACAAATTCGCCCGTACTTTCTATAGCTTGTAAAAGCAAAGTAATTCTTTCTTCTGTTTTTTTACTATTTATTGCAACTGCTATCTGTTCAGCAAAAGACTCGGCGATTTCAATATCAGATACGGTAAACTGATCAGGATTATCATAACTTTGCATTACCATGGCACCAATGGTATCTTCCTTAATTTTTAATGGTATTCCCATCCATACCTTGGCCAATGTGCCCATCTTTTTTTGCTGATCCCATTCCCATATTTCTTTTAGCTGATCCTGTTGAAACAATAATGACTTCCCTTTCTGAATGACTTCCACCGTAAGCGAATTAGTAAACGAGGCATTTTCAATTGCAACAGGTTCATCAAATTCATCCTTAAAATAAGGAAAGGACATAACGTCTTTATCTTTATCGTATTGTGCTATAAAGAAATTCTTGTTATTCAGTACAGTACCAATCGACTGATATATTATTTCAAAAAGCTTATCAAGTTTTTGTGTAGAGTTCTGGGCTTTAGAAATGGTATAAAGAACTTCAGTAATTTTCTCGGCTTTTTCCCGTATGGTAATTTCATTTTGCAACGATTCGTTTAATTTCCGTAATACCTCTGTTCTTTCAATAACGCGTGTCTCAAGAAGGTCATTGGATTTTTGAAGGTCCTCGTAGGTTGAATTAAGGTTATCCAGCATTTGGTTGAATGAAACGGCAAGCTGGTATACCTCTTTCTGTGAACTGATTTCCGCCCGTAAATTTCTATTACCTCCGGATATTTTTTCGATAGTTCCAATAATTTTTACCAAAGGTGCCATGACTACCTTGCTTATCCCATAAGTCGATAAAACAAAAAATATAAATATTATGGTGCTCGCAAGAGCTATTAATGTACGAGCAGCTACTATTGTATTCTCAACGGAATTAAGCGACATTCCAAGGAAGATATAGCCAATTACTTTTTTATTTTCGATAACCGTATGTTTTATCTTGAGTATATCTCCTGTAATAATAAACTTGGATACGGTGGAATTGAGATGATTGTAGAGGATTGCGTCTTTCAGATTATAGGAAACATACTCTTGTCCATCTTTATCTATAACTACTACGTAAGCAATATCAGGGATAAGTTTTACACTGTTTAGAACATATGCACCTTCTTCAACATCACCAAAGTATAAAGCCGATCCAATGCTTGATGAAATCATAGTGACAGTACTTTTCGCTTTATTACTCATTACTTCAACTAAGTATCCTTCTATACCGGGCGGAATAAAAATATACAGGAATACCGATATCAATGCAAATGCAAATGAATTAAGAACTACGAGTTTAGTCCGAATTGTAAGCTGATTTATTTTATAAATTATTTTCTTCATTAAATTATTAATTTATTAAAATTGCCAGTCTTAATAACTGAGAAGTAAAGTCAGTCCCTTCCTCTTTCGAAGCCTTTCTGTTTATTAAAATCTTTGGCTTTTCATCAACCAGTTCAAGTCCTACCGAAATTCCTACCCGAACATACCTAGAGACACCGCTTATGGTAATAATTTTTTTTCGCCTTGAAATATTATAGATTCGATTTATTTCAATTGAACGCAGTGGAGCTATATACAGGACAGATATATTTTTATTGTCAATTATCCTTTCAAGATTTGAGAGATTTGAGACTTCAATAGAAACACATTCAATAGGTTTACCATTGATTGTATTTTCAGAATTATCTTCGATAGAATTCAGAAATTCCTCCTTAGTTAAATCTGACTTCCTGAATTTCTCCTGATATATGATTCCAATTACAACTTTATCATCACCCCGGTTTTTTAAGCTTCTGTCATAATTAAGTATTTTTACGAATAAAGGGACCTGATCTTCAACAGGCAATGGCATTTCCTGTGCAACACAATTACTGCTTTGAAGCATAATTATGGTTAAGCAAATGAATTTGAAACAGAACGCTTTAAAAATACTATTCATTATATATCTGTTACCTGCTTTTAAAAATTATATTCTACTTTAATAATAAAATTTCTGCCAATCTGGTTAACATCAGGCTGGTCATTCATCTGTTTGAAGAAAAAATTGTTATAATAATTTTTGTCCGTTAGGTTATTTATTTTGAATGAAACATCGAAATGATTAAAGACATCTTTAAAAAGCAGGTTGGCATTTGCCAGGTAAAATGATCTTGTTCTTGTATCAATCATTGTATACTTTTCAAACTCGAAAAGCATATCGGTGGAAACGTACACACTTTCAAAAACAGGCAACGCTAAAGCAAACTTAACAAGGTGGCAGGTTGAACTTGATTTCCTTTTATCCGTTTCATCCTGTTTTGCATATTGAAATGAATAGCTTGTCCGTACATCCAAATCTTCCTTGAGCTTTGCGTTAAATTCCACTTCTACTCCGTTCGCATATACTTTATTGTAATCAGAGAACTGATTAACCAAACTGACCGAATCATATCTTGTTTCAATAAGGTGAGAAAAATTATAGTTATATAAGGAAATTGATCCAATCAAAGACTTGGAAAGTCTTTCATCCAAAGTAAGCTCAATAGTCTTTATTTTTTCCGATTTAAGATTCGGGTTGCCTGAATAATTATTCTTTGGATCAACAATATATAATTCATACGTGTTTGGTGCTCTGTACGCTTCACCGTAAAGCAGTTTTAGTGTAGATTGCTCAAAAGGATTATACATTATTGCCAGCCTTGGCGTATAAATGGCGCCTATATTTGAATACTTATCGGCTCTAAATCCAACAGAGAGCGATAAATTTTTATATGCTTGATATTCATCCTGCAGATAAAACCCGAAAACATTATAAGGAAAATTACCTGAGAAAAAAGTCGTGGTCATGTCACCGTTATGGTAATAAGCTTTGGAATTATTTTTATATTCGCCACCAAAGGTAAGCCTGTGATTCTCAAAAATATCCCAGAGGAACTGAGTTTCGAAACCGTAAGTAAATCCTTCACTCTCATCAAAATGAAAAAGGTTATCCTCCCATTCCCTTTTATAATAATTATAATCGTAGTAACCGCGTAATAAAATTTTCAAGTCAGATGATAGATCTTTATCAAATTTGATTTCAGTAAAATTAATCTCATCTCCTGTATAACCGTTAGAATTTATTTGAGGACCACGCGCTGTCATCGGGATATCTTTTTTTCTATTCGAGTAGAAGCTGTTTAAAGTAAAGTAGTTGTAGTTAAGTGATAAAAATAAACTGTTATTCTTTTCCCAGTTAAAACTATGAGATTCAACATGAAGGATTGAGTCGTTATCTCTCCATTCTATGTGGGTTGATTCTCCTTTTACATTGGCAATATTACCGGAAAGGAAAAAATTAAATCCGTTAAATATTTCCTCTGATAAATAAAATTTAGCCTGGTATTTATTATAACTGCCTGCCTCAAGTGAAGCATTAAACTGTTCCACCAGGTTAAATTTTTTAGTTATTACATTAACAATTGCAAGCATAGCGCTAGTACCATACAAGACCGAACCCGGACCACGAACTATCTCTATACGTTCGATGGAATTCATATTCAAAGCTAAATCACCATTAATAAATGCGCCACCATAAATATTATCGTTAATAGAATGACCATTTATTAAAAGTAAAACGCGGTTCATATAATCCGTTGGCCTGCTAAAACTCTGCACACCTGTGTAGCTGTAATTCCTCTCATCACTCACATAAAAACCGCTAACAGTCCTTAGCATTTCAGCAAGCGAACTAAATCCATAAGATTGAATTTCTTTTGCTGTAACAACAGTTGTTGTTGCAGGAACTTCACTTGTAGATTGCCAGTACTTGGATGCTGTGGTTAATTTAATATTAAGCAGAGAATCCAGGTCATTTATTTCTGTTTGTGTATATGCTTTATTGCTTATTAATACTAAACTGAAAAGCACAAATATTTTTAGTTTCATATTTTGTTATTTTTGCATCCGGAATTTGTAGGATTACAGATGATTGTGTCCTTCGTAATTATTCTTATTTATACGATTATTATCGCAGATTTCAGCTTTTTTTATAGTATATTTATGACACTACGTGGGTGGAAATTAAGGCAATTTTTTGATCGAGTCGTACCATTTGAAACTGTTTGGGTACAGTACAAACTAAAAAAAATCAAGAGAATAAGATCAGATAATTTTTACTTTTCTGAAAAACGGAAGCGAATGATTTCCACTTATATTTGCACAGATTATTCTTACAGAATATTCACCTGGTTTTAATTTGGTTAAATCCAACGTTAAAGTTGAAGTAACCGGGTCAAAATGGAAGTCGGTGTCAGCTGAATCAACATAAACAGAAATAGACTTTTTATTAATTCCTGCTTTATCCTTTAGTGAATACTCAAGTACTGCTTTATCTTTTATAAATGAAATTGATTCATCATAAAGCGGAGTAATTTCCGGGTAACCTGCCTTGTAGTATTTTGCCAGTCCTCTGAAAATTCCCCACGCCTGAATTTTATTAAATTCGTCAAGTGAAAGACGCTGCTCTTCGTATTTATTTGTAAAGAAACTTCCTTCAACAAGTATGGCAGGAATAGTAGTAAGCCTTAATACTGAGAAACCTGCCTTGGGATAAATATTATAATCCGAATAAGTCCCGTCAAATGAACCAAGCCCACCGGGATTATCCATTACATAAGCCAGATCTCTTTGAATATATCTTGCAATATCCCTGTTGCTTGGCTCATGTTCAAAATCTGTTTCCTGCGCATGATAATAAGTTGATGTGTAGTTGGTATAATCATCTTCCTTTGTTCCGGGTGCGTTATGATGTATGCTGATAAAAACATCGGCGTCGGAATTATTTGCCATCTCAGAACGTAATTTTAGTGGAACAGTTTCATCTTTATCGCGACTCATAATTACTTCTGCGCCTGCCTGGGTAAGATATTCTCTTAAGTATAAAGCAACCTTCAGGTTAATATCGGCTTCAACTACAAGTTCAAGGTTTCCCTTGTTGCGCCTGTCTTCACCGCCGTGGCCAGGATCTAAAAAGATTTTTTTACCACGTAAAACTTCTGAGTATTTTGTTATTGTAGCATTACGTGCGGAATCAGATTTCCAATCCGGCGGATATTCATAATGTACTTTTGCCGATGAACAACTGATTATATAACCTAATGGAATCAGTAATAAGAATAAGTATCCCTTCGATTTACCCATTTATTATCTCTGAAGCCTGAATTTCTTCCGTATCAATAAATAAAAATTTAGCTTGTTTGTTTTTATCCTCTTTGCCAGCCGGGTTATATTTTCCATGAAAAGTTTTGCTGACTTCTTCAATTACTTTGGGTTCTTCTGCTTTCTTAAAAAGTCCTACACATTTTATGTGAACAAGTTTTAACACTGGTACCAAATCACTTTTATCCCTGCCGGAAATTTTAACTTCCCTGTAAACGGAAAAACTAACAGAATCCCCGGTAACGACAAATTGAAAATTCTCATCAAGATTTTCATCAAAGAAAATATTTTTATCAACATAAACAAACGGAGCAACAATCTGACGGATATTCTGTTTTTCGTCAGAAAATGCAAATACTCCAACTTTGGCTTCGTTCAATTCCTTTTCGATAGGTTCCATTTCGCGTATCTGAATTACCTTTTGCTCCATTCATTTCTCCAAGTGTTTTCGTTTTAAATATTTTGTATCTGGTTCAAGTTTAATTTAATTTTTCTTTTTTTGCAAGGGAACTTTAATTCAATTTTTCAAAATGTTTTTTTACATTGATTACGACACACCCCGCAATGAAATCACCAATACTTCTATGATTTTTACTGATAAATATACAGACTAAATCAGGAATAAAAAAAAGCGGCGGTAAAAAATTTATAATTCGACAAAAATTCCTTATAAATGAAGCGCTGAAATTTAAAACAGCTCCGGATTTTGTAACCACCCGTATGTTCATCAGGAATTTGCCAACGGTTTTTCCATTCCATAGAAATTCCGGAATAAAAAAGTAAGACTGATAAAATATTATAACTGAACTTACAACCCAGATAAAAATATTCTTTTCCGTAATAAGGGTGTAAAGGTTAACATCAAGAATCAAATCGTACAAATAAATTGCCGTAACAAGAAAAATTACCAGGTCAATAAAATATGCCAGGCACCGTTTAAGCAACGACGCCGGATAAAATTCAATTGGTACATTAGCATTCTGCGCATAAATTTCCTGGTCGATATTGTTATCCGCATCTGACATAAATCAAGCCTTCACGCACGTCCCATCATTTTTGGAAAAAACACACTTGGAACAGTGACTAAGATTTTTAACATATTCAACATTTCGTGTTTTAGAGACAAATTCTTCTACAAGATTTTTTATTTGAATCAATTCATCTCTTTTCAACTCTATTTTGAAAACATCATCCGGATATGAAAGGAAAATAATCTGCAGGACGAACTTAATAATTTTGGGAATGCTTCTACCAACTAAGTAAGCATAAAATAAGAGTTGAGTTTTATACTGTTCAAATCTTTCGGGAATTTCATCTTTGGCGATATTGTCTGTTTTGTAATCAACTATCAACGCAGAATCATTTTCAATAACAAGTTTGTCAATTATTCCAAACAGAAAATAATCTTTCTCCTTCGCATATATTTTATATTCATTAAAATAATTCTTAAATCGTTTTAAAGTTTTATAGTTAATTGATAAAAAATAAGTTTGGACAGTTCCAAGAATATCCTGTTTTAATTTTTCAACTGCTTCCGCACTTTGAAACTGAAGTTCTTTTTCATTTGACAAAAGTGAATCAACTAATATCCCCTGATCTTCTAAATCACATTCCTTCTCAAGAACAGTATGAACTATTTTCCCTTTTATGTCCGCCATGATTCTGTGTTCTTTTTCTTCGGAATTATAAAAGTCAAAATCTTTCAGACTTCTCTTGTAATTCACATAAATATCAAGATAACCAAGTTCGTAGGTAAGATAATATTTTACCGGACATTGATTGTAAACCGCAACCTTAGTGGCAGAAATTATTTCTTCTTCCTGAACATCTGAAATGCCCGCTGTTTTATCTTTTAGCTGGACGATTTCCTTTTCATTTTTTTTTAGTTCAGGATTATCAGAAAATTCAATTTGATTTATTACAGGAATAGTAAGCCTGATATTCTTCCGGGTTGACTGATAACTATCTTTTTCATATTTCAGAAACTGCAATTCACCATTAAGATTAATTTCCTGCTGCAACTCGTTTTCCAAACCTGCAGCAAGCAAACCGAGATAAGAATCCTTATGGAAATCAGAATTTTTTTTGCTGCCTGAGACAATAAGTAAATCTTTTGCTCTTGTTATTCCAACGTACAACTGCCGCTTTGTTTCCGCATTGTTCTTTTTCCGTGTGATATAATTATATAAAGAAATAACCGGAGCATTTTGATACTGGCTGAAATAAGAATCAGCAGGCAGGGAAGTTAACAAACCATAATCTTTATCAGCTTGAATAGTTTTTGCTTTAACAGTGGATACTGCCGAATGCTCTTGTGAATTGTAAAGTACAACAGCTTTGAATTCCAATCCTTTCGACTGGTGTAAAGTCATCAGCTTTACCGCATCATCAAGTAATGAAATTCCCGGTTCACCTTCATCAACCCTGTTTGAAGTAGCATCTTCAAGAAACCTCACAAAATCATACAGGCTTTTCAAGCCCTGGTTAAAAAAGCTATTAGAAATTCTTACAAGTTTCTCTATGCTTGCAATTTCATGTTTGCCCCTTGGTCCGGCTGCAATAACGGCAAGGTAACCGGTATCTTCAATAATTTTCTTAATGAGAATAGGAATATCAATATTCCATGCTAATTCTATATTTTCATTTAGAATTTTTGAAACCTGAGCCAACCTGTTTTTACCTTCGGAATAATTGATAAACTTATCCCAGTAATTTTCACCTTCTTCAAGTGATATTTCGAATATCTCCGCATCGGATATTGTGAAAAAAGGTGAACGAAGTAATCCAACAAGTGCAGCATCATTTTTAACATTGATTAAGAAATTCAGATAGTTGTAAATATCATAAATAACCTGCTGCTGGTAAAATCCTTTCCCGCCTACGATAGTATAGGGAATGTTTAACAGCGTAAACGCATCTTCAATTTCATCAAAGGATTTTCTTTTCCTGCACAGGATTGTAAAATCCTCATATTTATATTTTGTGAAATCAACTCCTGTTACTAATTGCTTGATTCTTTTGGCAACAAGAACAGCCTCGGAATCTTCGGAAGCATCAGCATCTGAAATTATGAATTCAATATTTCCTTCAATATTATCATCTCTTGAACAAACAAGTTCGTTATACCCAACATCATTAAAATATCTGTTCGGATTCTCAAACAATTTAGAGAATACAATGTTTGTAAATAAACATATATCCGGAGCCATCCTGAAACTATGCGGCAACATCAGTAATTTTTCCGGAGAAGCATCTTCGGAAATTAATTCCTTTGTACGGTTAAAGACTTCAAGTTCAGCATCCCTGAACATATAGATGCTCTGTTTCTCATCTCCCACAATAAAAAGATTTCCTCGCGCAAGGTAATCCAATATCGGCATTATAATATCGAACTGTATTTCATTTGTATCCTGGTATTCATCAACCATTATGTACTTATAGTTTTCAAAAAGCTTATCACCAATTTCACTACTGCTTAAAAGCAATTTGGTTTTGATAAGGATATCTTCAAAATCGAGGTAACCATTTAAGTGTTTCTTATCTTCATATCTCTCAAGAATTCTTTTAAAAACACTTATCAGAATTTTACCAAACCTTGCCAGTTCCAATTCCTGTTTATTGTCATCCTGCATTACTGAAAAGTCTGCCAGGTCATTCATTGTTTCTTCAATAAAAGAAATCTGCTTTGTAAAAGCATCTTTGTTCTTACCAAGATAACCTTTCTGAAGAACGGCCCCGCTCTTTGTTAACAATAATCCGGCTAAAGTATGTATTAAAGCTAATGATGCATTAAAATCGTTTTGTTGTTTCAGCTTAAGAATGATGCAGCTAATCTCCGGCGCAATTTTGTTGCCGGCATCTTTAGATAACACTGCAATGTTTATCTCATCAGTAAAAAGAATGAGCTGTTTTATTTTTTCATCGAAAAGCGCTTTTGAGGTTTCTATGTATGTAGTCCGGAAGTACCCGGCAATTTCTTCTTCATTCTTTGAATATAATTTATCTGCGAGCGCAAGAATATTTTTTCTCTTATCAACAAGGTTAATAAGTTCTGCTGCAAGTAAATTCTTTGAACCAAAGAGTCTTATAAGATTTTTTATTTCGCTTTCAAACCCGGGTTGCTTTAATGATGAACTAATAATTTCCTCAACCGATAGCTGAATCAGTTCATCCGAATATGCCCTGTCAATCGGTACAAAGTTAGCATCTATCCTGGCTTCCGAAGGAAATTCTTTTAATATATTAATGCAGAAAGCATGAATTGTAGAGATGTTAGCGGATACAAGCTGGCGCCTTATTCTTTCAAGTTTTTCCTTTTCATCAGCGTTCGAACTTATATCAAGGCGTCGTTCTACTTCATCTGATATTTTTTTGAAAAGCTCGGATGCCGCTTTCTCTGTAAACGTGATTGCAACAAGATTCCTTAAGGATAAATTTTCATTTACTGCTATCTCAACAAATCGTCTTGAAAGTACAAACGTTTTTCCCGAGCCGGCATTCGCAGTTAATGAGATATGCTCATTATATTTTAATGCGGCTGACTGATAAGGTGTAATGCGGTTCATAATTTACTCACCTGAAAAATTATTAAACCAACCTGTTCATTGTTACCAGGATACATGTTCCTTTCTCATTTGAATATTCAACCCTGATGCCCGCATTTATTGACTCAAGGAATTTCTTCGCTAATTTCAAACCTATACCCATTCCCTTTTCCTTTGTTGTAAAGTTCGGTTCAAAAATTCTTGAGATAAATTCTTCCGGAATTCCTTTCCCGTTATCTATTATTCTGATGCTTACTTCTTTACCTTCAGATTCAACTTTTATATTAACTGCGGTTGCTTTTGCCTGAATTGAATTGCGGATAAGATTTATAAATGTTCTTTTTAAGTGATCTTTATCGGCTTCAACTGTTATTTCATTATTAACGGAATCGAGCTCTATTTTTACTTTCTCATCAATAAATAAATTTCTTACTTCCTCAATTGAACTGATAAGATTAATTACTTCTAATTTCGGTTTGGGCATACGCGTAAAACTGCTAAACTCCGAGGCGATGTTGCTTAAAGTATCAATCTGGTTAATTATTGTATTTGATACTTTATCAAATATAGAATCGAATTTAACCGAGCGATCTTTGTAAGCAATTACAAGCTGCTGAACGGCAAGCTTCATTGGGGTTAAGGGATTTTTAATTTCGTGAGCAACCTGCCTTGCCATTTCCTTCCAGGCGTTTTCTCTTTCAAGCTCGGCAAGTTCAGTCTGACTTTTCTTTAATTGCTGAATCATCAGGTTAAAACCTTTAACAAGATCACCAACTTCCCCTTTCTGGAATTCCTGCACTTCAATGCTCAGGTCGCCTTCGGCAACCGATTCTGTTGCCCTTGTTAATTTCCTGATAGGAGAAGAAATTCTGTTTGCAAGAAAAGCGCTTAAAATTATTATAAGAATAATTGCAATTGAATAACTCCCGAATAAGAAAACATCAAACTCCTCACCGGTAATCGGAAGCGAAACTTTGTTAAATACATCGGCAACCTGGATTATATAATCATAGCTGCCTACTGTAATTTTCTTATAGAAACTATTGAACTTATAATCCTCAAATGAATCTTCCTCAAGTTCTTCTGTGAAGCCAAGGCTTTCAAATTTGGAATACACATTCGGATTAATAATGTCCGGTAACAAACCTGATAAATTAAATTCCTGCCTGGAACTGAAATAAAGTTTCTCGTTCTTATAAATTGTAAAATTAATATCAAGCTGATCGGTTGCATTTCGGAACAACTGCTGCTGGTTTTCATTCTTGTTCAGGTTATTCTTGAAATACTTTTCAAGATTTAAAGTCTTATCCTTCAAAGTATTTTTTGTTGCTTCAATATTTTTCTGGTCAGTAAGACTCCTGTTATAAACTGCAAGAAAGATTAATGGGAATAATGAGATAAATAAAAAGGCAGTCAGTAATTGTATCCTGAAAGTAAGCTTGATAATTTTTGCACGGTATAACTGAATTGCAAATCCAATTATAAGATAAACCGTAAGGAAGAGGATATGGACAAAGAATACTTTAAGAAAATTATATAAACTCCATGAGAATTTTTTCTCTTTTAATGCCACGGCAAGAATTCGGTTATCATCATTTTCAGCAAATTTTAAAACATAAGCAGAGTAATCGTCTCCGCTGTGGTTCAGGCTAATCCATGCTTCATTGTTAAGAAACCTGGCGGAAATAATTTTCTTTGTTATTTCAAATGACGGGGTTATATCTCCGTAAACATTTTCAAGTTTATCATTCCGGTATTCAAAAATCTTAAGCGTTTCAAAATCAACTGTGGAGTTAAGCATATTAAATTCCGGTGAGATGAATCCCGGGTAGTCAATCCTGCCGTAATTGGTTTCATCATACAGGATTGAAACAACAACATAACCAAGCAGAACATCACTGTCTCTTATCGGAATTACTCCTGAAGTAATCTTTCCTTCAAGCTGAGCAGGATAATAATTATCGAATATTTTTAATCCATCAATTTCAGTTTGAAGAATTTGCGGATTAACCCTGTATTTTTCGTCCAGCTCAATTCCGAAACTTCCAAGCAGATTTTTTTTCCTGTCCAACAGTGCAACAGAAGAATTAAGTTTTTCTTTCTGAAGCTGGCTGCCGCTCCAAATTATAAATGCGGCTGATTCATAGTTAGTTAACCTGTCCTTGAGCGCCCTGTAAGTTTCATCAATGTTCTCGGCATTTATCAAAGATTGAGTGACAAGAAATTCAAGCCAGGTACTGCTTGTTCTTGTTAATTCATAGGCAGTGGTTTTTAAGGATTCATTCTCAAGTTTTGAATTATAGTAATTCATTAAGCCGATTGTAACAATTGAAGCAGTCAAAACTACATATGCATAGTTGTAAGTGTTATCAACTCTCTGAAAATAAATTTTGAATGATAAAGCAATTATTAAAGTAAGGTAAATAACACGGATTAAATCATTTCCCTGCGGATCTGCCTGCATAAGATCATAAATCCAGCCAAGCACCTGCAGCAATATGAAAAGAATGAAAAATATTCCGACGATTGTTCTTCCATCCGGTTTCTTTATCGGGAAATATTCTACAATGATGAGTACAAAAGCGATAGAAACAATTACACAAGAAAATCCTAACAGCAAAACATTTAATTCCATTAATCCTATCGGTAGATTCGGAAGCAACCCCGGTTCTTTAAAATATCGTAAGGAAGAATCGAATATGACGCTTTTGACAGCAGCGCCCAACCCGCGAAGCATAATTAAAAGCAAAGGAATTAAGATTAAAAAAAGTAATGCGAATTTCTTTTTATCTGCCTGAACATTGTGCTGCCTGACGGTAAGACTTGAAAAAGTAATTTTAAAAAAGCTGAACGAAAAGATTAAAAGAAAGATAACTGTTATTAATAATTCAATCGGAGATTTTACAATGCCCATTCCAAACGTAGATGCAAAAAACGATGCATCGGTTACAGGACTTTCTATAAGCACCGATGGAATATCTAACCAGAACATTGCATATCTTAAACCCGCCAGAAGAACCGTATAGAAAACAAATTGAAGCCATTTTCTTTTTATTCTCTTTATATCCGAATAAAATCCAAGCATCAAAAAAAATAATGCTGCAAGGGCTAAAATAGATTGGACTTTGCTGATCTCTTCATTTAGAGTTAACAGGCGGGAATCCAACGAAGGCTTGCTTAAAGTAATAACTCCGATTTTCTTTTCTTTATTGTTAAGTATCTCAATTGAAAACTTTCTTCCGTCCCGCGTCTTCTTTGCAAACGGCGAATAATTAAATTCAACCTCGGTAAGATATTTCTGTGTAAGTTCTTTTGTTAAGGAAATATTCCTTGAATATTCATTATCAATTTCAAAATGTTTCTCAATCGGAACACCGACAGCAAGATAAAATGATTTGCCGGCACTCAGTGTATCGATTACGGTTAAATATGTAACAAGACTTGAGCGGTAAAAAAAGGCTTCACCTAACCTGAAGTTAAGCGGGAAAAAATCTTCCTGCGGAATTGGTACTTTGTTTGTCCAGCCGATTAACTTTTCATTCTTGTTGATTACCTCGGCTGAATAATCCTTAAAATTATTTGCCGCAAGCAGTTTAAGTACATTGCCCTGCTCATTATTATTGCCAAGAGATTTTCTGACCTGGTTTTTAATTCTTACAGCAACAAGGAGTAAATCTTTTTGTTGTTTATCTAACTTTGTAAGAACTCCATTTTCAATTTCGGCAATATTTTTCTTTAACTCATTTTCCCAGTTATTCTTTTTATGTTCCTGCAGAATAGGCGCAACAATGGCAAGTACAATTATTGAAAGCAATAAAAGCAGGAATCCGGAGAAATATATTTTTTTTCTGGATTTAAAATATTTGCCGAACATTCTTAATTAATTGAGATGTGAGAAATTTTCCAACTGTTACCAATAACTTTCAGAGAGATATAAACCTGAGAACTTTTTCTTACTCCTTTAACCTCGTATTTAAAATAACCGGCGGCATACGGGTTATCAGATTTATCATCTGACGTAACAAAACGGAAATTTATAGGTTTATAAACACTGAAATAGTTTTGAAGTATAAAGAAAAACTGGTTTGGGCTGTAATACCCTGAAACCCCATCCTTTAAGCTGGCGTATGTCTGAGAACTGAAAAACTTCGCAAACTTTTCAACATCACCGGTGTTAAAACCTTCTTCAATCTTTGTAAAGATTGCTTTAGGTGTTTCCCCATCAACCTTTTGGTGATGAAGATTGTCCCCTTTATCCTGCCCACTTACATAAAGTGAAAGACAAATAAAAACGACCGGTAAAAATTTAAGTTTATATAACAAATGTTTCATCATTTCTTTAACTTCATCAAAATCACTTACAAATATAGAAAAAGCATACTAATAAAGTATGCTTTCCCTTGTTTTTAATCAAAATATTGAGTTACAATTTTCTTACGAGCGTTTACCGACTCTTGTCTTAAATTCTTCTTTGTTAAGCGGTTCTCTTTTATCCGGTCTTCTGTTGGCTTTAAGTTCATCATTACCTTCAACTGTCTGGTAAGCCCAGTCAAAAACAACTCTTTCACTTGTAATATTCTTTATTCTAATCTTAGCATAGTGGTTATCCCACGTCCAGATTACATAAGTATGACCAACAATTGCGATTGCATCTTTAGTATTTGACCAGCCGGATGTAGGAGCATATGAAATATCATATATGTCTTTTGTCTGTCCCATATCCTGAATATCAGAATCTCTCCATACATCCAGATAGAAAGTACCGTCATAATTTTCAAAGAAGAAATCCGTATCTAAACTATCATAAGCAATAACGCTATAATTTGAAAAATCGTAACCAGAGTTATTTGGAAATTCAAGATAATTAAATATAGTCTGATTAAATCCTTCAGGTCTTGGAGTATCATAAGCTAAATCTTCGCTCAGGTCACTTTCATTGCCGTTATAATCGTAAGCAGTTACAGCATAGTAATAAGTTTCACCGTTTTCAGCTCCATAATCTATGTAATAGTTATTTTCAGTTGAGCCTAAGAGTTCATATTTGTAGTCATCCCAACTGAAATAAACATTATAGCCAGCAACGTCTCGTTCAGGATTTTCATCCCACATAATATCAACCCGGTTATCACCGGTAACAGTATAAATGTTAGTTGGCGGTGATGGAGGCTCATCGTCAAACTCGTCGAAATCATGAATATCGCAGCCGTAATAAAGTATTGCAGCCGATAATAAAAGTAATGTTAAAAATATCTTTTTCATTTCACACCTCATTTAGTCTGTTTTCAATTTCAATAGTATTATTACAATCATAGTGCCAGCATATTACTTCGCTTTCAGCTTAAAAATAAATGATTCTAACTTTTATATTGTATTTTAATTTGTACACCGGTGTTTGGAAAGTTGGAATAATGAAAAGATTTGAAAGACGGAATATCAGAAAAGAAATTATTTGAATGATTAGATGGTTACCTGTATGTACCTATAAAATTCCAGAGAATATGGATGATTAAAGGTGAGGTTTCAGAATATGACAATTGAATTGCCATTGAATAACAATCCAGACAGCAAGTAAATGGATTGGTGCAAGGTTGCTAGAATACAAGGATGCAAGTTGATGCTTTAATATCGAATATCGAATAAGGAATAATGAATTACGAACAGCGCTACTTTACCTCAGCCTCCGCTTTAGCCTCAATGATTGTCTATTGTCGATTGAAGGATTGAAATTTGAAACTGATGCTTACATTAGTAAGGTCAAAAGTGAGAAGTCAAACACCAAAAGAGAAGCAATTGAATTACGGGGGATGTGTGATTCGGAGAATGGGTGAATCGGTGAACTGCTACTGAATTACTATCGATTTACAATTGAGTTACTAACGAATGACAATTGAATTGCCATTGAATTACTATTGAATGACAAAATAGCCAGTCAGCCATCATCGCATTAGAATCAGAATAAAGAATCACTCTTTAATTTTTGTTCTTCACTTAAAATACCTTCAGGCTTGTTCGTAATCAGCCTTATTCCGTTTCTTCTTGTAAAATAAATCCATATCCATTCAATCATTACCCTGTAGCGGTTGCGGAATCCAATAAGGTAAAGAATATGAATAAAAGACCAGGCAAGCCAGGCGATATAACCGGATAATTTCAGTCCTGCTATTTCTGCAATACCTTTTGCCCTTCCGATTGTAGCCATGCTTCCTTTATCAAAATATCTGAAGTCTACCCTGGGCTTTCCTTTAATATCCCTATTGATTGTATTAGCAACGTATTTACCCTGCTGAATTGCAACAGGGCATACTCCCGGTAATGGTTTTCCCTTTTCATCAAGAGAAAGAGCAGCATCACCTATTACAAATATTTTAGG
>CAZIDB010000102.1:0-16498 GCA_964537965.1 uncultured Melioribacter sp.
TGTGGGATAAAGAAACCGGCTTCTTTTATAATGTTGATATGAAGGATAATGATTTTACTTATAAAACCACAAATGATATCAAGCGGAAAGAAATTATCGGCTTCTTACCATTGTGGGCCGGCGCTGCTACAAAGGAACAGGCAACCGAACTGTTAAAGCATTTTAATAACAAGAATGAATTTTATAGGCCGAATGGTGTTCCTACACTTGCAGCGAATGATCCTTATTATAATCCGATCGGTTACTGGAACGGACCAATCTGGGTTCCGTGGCAGTATTTAATCTTTAGAGGATTGATGGATTACGGTTATAAAAAAGAAGCTGAAGATTTAACCAACAGAGTTATTGATAATATAAACTGGAATCTTAAACAGAACCATTGGTTCTGGGAGCTTTACAGCGCCGATGAGTACCAGGCAGGATGGAACAAATCCTACATTTGGACAGGCATAGTAGCAAGAATGCTTATAGACCTGAACAAATAGTTTTTGTTGGGCTGTCTTGAAAGTAGTGTATTTGTTATTGCGAGGAGTGAAAAAACGAAGCAATCTGTTGAATTAATATAAAAATCAGATTGTTTTGTTTTGGTTGAGATGACAATTTTTACTTTATATCAGTTCTGTTTACTGACTGGTCAAATACGAAATTTGAAAAATTTTGGCGGTTATTAAGGATTTTTCCAGTCTTTCATTTAAATCCTGTTATTCCTATATTTACGCAGGTAAAAAAAGGAGTTAATATGGCAAAAGTACAATCGTTTGCAGATAAGGCAAAAGGCAAACATAAAGATAACAAGGTAAATGTTAAAGTTGTTAAAGCTGTTAAAGGACAAAGCGGACAATACAAATTCCAGGAAAAATTTGTTAAGCTTGACGATATTAACAAGGTTACCGATATAAAATAAAAGTTATCCTGAATTTTGAAAAGCGGCTCTGATGCCGCTTTTTTGTTTAAGACCCGCCACAATCTTCTTTAGTAAATTCGTAGTGCAATTTTTAATCTCTTTATTTGGTTTTTATAACAGATTAAGGACTATTGTTTCTTGTCTGGTTTCTTTACTTAGAATGGAATTGCTTTTTAAGTAAATGAATGTAAATTATAAAGCGAGTGGGTAATTAAAACATTATTACAAATTATTTAAAGGAGGTTTTATTATGAAGCCGTCAGAAATTGTCGATCAGTTTTTCCAGGCAGTTGAAATGAATAATTTTAATAAAGCTGAAAATCTGCTTTCTGCTGACTTTACTCTTGAGGGTGTAACACCCATACCGCTTAACAAACAGGAGTTTTTAAATGTGCATCGTGCATTAAACAGCAGTCTGCCCGATTTCAGATTTAATCACCGGCTTAACAAGGAATCAGCTGGTGAAGTTGGGGCTATTGTCTGCTTATCCGGTACTCACACAAAAGATATGCAACCACCAGTTCCGGGGTTAGATGTAATTAGGGCAACTAATAAAAGAATCACGATGCCGGAAGAAAAAATAAGGCTTCAAATTAAAAATAACAGAATATCCAAGGCAATTGTTGAACCGGTTCCTCATGGCGGGCTACCCGGATTATTAAAACAAATTGGAGTGGATATTCACGAATTAGTTCATTAATAATTTCTCTGACGCCAAAATTATTTTGCTTACTTCATAAACACAAGGGAAACGTTAACGTAATTGTTAAACGCTTCCCTGCATAATTTTATTTTGAATGGTCAATCTCATCCAGCGGTAAAACCGGCATTGGTTTGCCGGCATTCTCTAATCTGAACTTCAAATAATTGATTGATTCATCTTCTTTTGTGTCAATTCCAAATATCCTTGGCTGAAGAAAATCAAAATTGAATAATTGTGGCTCAGGATATTGAACTATGTTTACATTCGCGTCATCTTTTATTCCGGCTTTTTGCATTGCTATTTTAATCGCATCATCCAAACCGCCAATTACATCAACGAGTTTTAATTGCTTTCCGTCTGTTCCGCTCCAAACTCTGCCTTGTCCAATGGAATCAACATATTCAGGAGAAAGATTTCTGCCATTAGAAACTTTACTTATAAAATCTTTATACATATTATTTATCGACCATTCATATCTGCCGCGCTCATCTTCGGTTAAAGGTCTGTCAGGCAGACTTAAGCCAACAAACGGAAGAGTCATACCAAAAAATAAATCTGCATGGTCTCCGCGTTTAACATAATCTGTTGAGAAACCAATTTTTTCTTTCAATCCTTTATTATAAGCCCACATACTAATTACACCGATTGATCCGGTAATGGTATTTGGCGAAGCAACAATCGTATCTGCATACATAGAAAGCCAGTAACCGCCGGAAGCAGCCACGGTGCCCTGCGAAACAATTACAGGTTTAGTCTTTTTAATTTTCTTCAATGCTTCTGCAATATAATCGGAAGCCATACCATCTCCTCCGGGAGAATCCACACGGAGAACTATTGCTTTAACAAGAGGATCATTGCCTGCGGCTTCAACATCTTTAACAAGTTTTCTTGCTGTAATTCCCTGGTCCATAGCGCATTCACCTAAAGCATAAATGATTGCAATTCTATCCGGTTCGCTCCAGTAATTATCTTTAGGCAGTTTAAATTTTTCAAGTGAACCTGCCCTGACAAGACTTCTCCCGGAACCTTCAAGCTTTTTTATTATTTCCGGAATGGCATCCCAGCGTGCAAGAGTATCAACAAGCTTGTTTTCCAGGGCGCTGTTGGCAAGAAGAATTCCGTAATTGTTTACGTAATTATCAAACTGTTCAGGAGAAAAATTTCTTCCCTCGCAAATATCCTTTCTTGCAAGCTCGTAATTATTATCAATTAATTTTTGCCTTTGTCCTTTATCTGCTTCAGACATTTGTTCACGTGAATAACCTTCCACTGCGGATTTATATTTGAAGAATCTAAGTTCATCTATTCCAACTCCAAGCATATCAAGTGTGTTTTTGTAAAAGGTTCTGCCCATCAGGTAACCAAGAATATTTAATTGCCCAAGCGGATCCATAACAACCTTATCTGCAACTGAAGCAAGATGGTAAATATTTAAATCGGGATTATCAATAAAAACAATTATCTTCTTGCCGGTTTGTTTAAACTCTCTTAGTCTCTCTCGTATTTCCCAGACGAATTCCTTGTTGGTATTAAATCCGCTTGTATTAATTGCGATTCCTTTAATTGAAGGGTCATCTTTAGCTGCATTGATTTGCTGAATTACGGATAGAAGCGTGCTACTGTTATCAAAGAATTTGTAATTCTGATATTTGATTCCTTCCTTCATATTCATTTCAAGATAATTCTTTGGATGGAATATGGCTGAGGCTAAATTTCTTTCGTATCCACCAACTCTTATTGCAAAGGTTCTATAATCAATACCATTTACTTCTCCTTCGTTTTCTTTATCGTTTTTATATTCCTGGAAAGTGAACCCGACATTTCCAAGTCCAAGACTAATACCGGCAGATGATATCTCAGTTTCAAAATTTCTTTTTCCTGTTATAACTAAACCGGGTAATGCTTCAACTGAGAACCCCAAACTCCAACTTGTAGTTTTTATTCCTGGTAAAGGTTTATTGCGGTAATAAAAATCTCCGAAGATAGAAACCGTTTCATTTCCAAAAGGACGGATAGCAAGATCGGCATATCCTTCTTTTGAATTAATTGTTGTTGATGTTGTTCCGGTTATTCCAAGCGATAAATACTTAATTGGTCTTATAAGAGTTCCTAATGTAATGATGTCCGTTCGCTTAAAAATATTTTTATCACCGGTTGACCAGCCATAGCCAATACCGAAACTAATATTTCTGTCTCCTGCTGCTAAGGATAATTTGTAATCGTTAATTGTGTAACCGCCAATCCTGTTATGCACAACGCCAAAGCCAACATTTGAAATGGCGGTAAACAAACCCCAGTTTTTTAATTCGCTTAATTTGTTGTAACGGTTGCTGAATGCGAACATCAGATCAAAATTATCTACATACGTTAATTGAGCTGGGTTATCGTAGCCGTACAATCCATATTTCATAGAGCCGGGAGATGTTAGCAGAAAATCATTCCTTTCATAAAAAGAAGAAAATCCTTCCTGCGCATAATAAGATGAGCATGAAAAAAGTACCAGTAAGGTTAGCAGCATTGTTCTCATGATAAACCCTATGTTTATTTCGTTGCCAAAGATATAAAAATATTCTTCAAATATTTCAACTTTGAAATTGATGCTTTCAAAAGTATATTTTCCTTTAGATTATTTAGGGAATAAACTTCTTAATGAAAAACCATTTTCTATTACTCTTAGCAGGAATAATTCTCTCGCTTTCCGGTTGTGGAAAGAATGATAAAAATATTACTGCCGGGCATAAAATTATTGCTGATGATTTAAATAAAAACGTCCTTATAGATTCTTTGCCGGGGCGGGTAATTTCTTTAGCACCAAATCTTACCGAGCTGATTTATAAAATTGGGGCAGGGAGCAAGCTTATTGGTAACACGCTTTATTGCAATTATCCCGAAGAGGCAAAGAATGTTGCAAAAATTGGAGATATGATTACATTCGACTATGAAAAAATTCTTAGTCTTAAACCGGACCTTGTTTTTATTACAGTTGAAGGAAATGTAAAAGACAGCTATGAAAAACTCCTGAAGCTTGGAGTAAAAGTTTTTGTTTCAAACCCAAGAAATTATAACGGCATTAAAAAGACGATTAAAGATTTCGGAAAGATTTTTAATCTTGAAAAAAACGCGGATAAAATAATTTCCGACTGGGATATTCGCTATAAAAGAATAACTGATGAAGCAAATAAACTGCCGCACAGAAAAGCTTTGTTTATTATTGGTTTGAATCCTGTTATTGTTGCAGGAAAAAATACTTTTATAAATGAAATTGTTACAACAGTGGGTCTTGAAAACATTGCATCTGATTCGCCCTTAAACTACCCCATCTTCAGTCGCGAAGAAGTGCTTAAGAGAGATCCTGAATTTATGCTTATGACGGGAATGTCTTCTGACGAAGTTAAAGATAACCTGAAAGGGATTAAAGAGTGGAAGACAGTAAAGGCATTAAAAAATAACAATGTTATAGTTGTATATCCGGATATGTATCTCCGTCCGGGTTCAAGGTTTGTTGATGCAATAGAAGATTTATTCCGGAAAATTAATCCTCATCATCAAGAGTATCCTCTGTAAAATCGAGGTCGTCTTCTTCCTTGAATTTTGTTATGAACACGCGCGAGCACATATCTCCGTTAAATTTACCTGTTTCCTTACAGGTATCGTGTTGCTTTTGTGCATCTTCCGGACTCGAATGATCTGAGACAGAAAAATTTTCAAGCTCCTCACCGCATTCGGTGCAGAATCTTACAGAGTCCAGCGCCTCTTCTTTTTTAATTGTATTCTTTTTCCTCATAGTCAAAATTATTTATTGGTTCCCATTCAACACCATCGCATGGAAGAAAGTTCAAAGATGGGTGCTCATCATACTTTAAGCATAAGACAGCAGTTTTATCAAAATGTTTGCAGGAAGAGCAAAGAGTTGATTGAACTATTTCCTTGTTGTCATTTTCAAATTTTCTAAATTGAATTATAGCGGGATGAATTATAATTCCGTAAATCGCGCCGAATGCTACTATCCACCAATACCTGAATTGAAAGTAATACATTAAAAACCAGAGAGAAGGAATAACTATAGCCGCTCTCATTATTGTCCAGTATACAACTCTTCCCATTTATCTTTTCCATTTACGGTTAAAAACTATCGAATGAACCACTAATTGTCAATCACAAAAATAAACTTATTTAACAAGAAATTGATTTTGGGAATATTATCAATTAACTTTTGGGCGTGAAAAATGGAATTTTAATTGGAAGAAAAAAATATAACAAACCAGAATCCCGAAGGGCAGGATCAATCCCAGGGAAAAGGCGGCAACAAACAGGAAGGGCGTAAGAAGTTTTACTATAACAGGTATCGCAGAAGAAAATTTCCACATGTAAATAAACAGGCTTCAGAATCCCCGCAAAAAAAGACTTCATTTAAAAAAGTTTCTATTGTTGTTCCGCTCTATAATGAAGAAGAATCCTTGAGACCGCTTGTATTCGAAATTAAAAAAGCTATGCGCGGCTTAAGCTGCGATTATGAAGTATTGCTTGTAGATGACGGCAGTAATGACGGGTCGCTTAAGGTAATCAAGGAAATTGTAAAACAGGATCAGAAATTCCGGTATATCAGCTTCAGAAAAAATTACGGCAAGTCTGCTGCGCTTCAGATGGGCTTTAAAAATATTACAGGTGATGCTGTTATAACAATGGATGCCGACTTGCAGGATGACCCGAATGAAATTCCTAACCTGATTATGAAACTTGAAGAAGGTTATGATCTTGTTTCCGGTTGGAAAAAGAAAAGATTTGACCCGTTTATTAAACGTCAATCATCTAAGTTTTTTAACTTTGTTACAAAGGTGATGAGCAGAATAAAGATTCATGATTTTAATTGCGGGTTAAAAGCTTACCGCCGTGAAGTTGTAAAAAATATTAGTGTTTACGGAGAATTGCACAGATATATGCCTGTATTAGCAGGCTGGCAGGGATACAGAATTTCTGAAATTGTAGTAAGGCATCATCCGCGCAGGTACGGAAAAACCAAGTTCGGCATATCACGTTTCTTTAAAGGTTTTATAGATTTGCTTACCGTAATGTTTGTAACCCGTTATGTACAAAGACCAATGCATCTGTTTGGATTTCTTGGCGCTCTTGCATTCCTTGTCGGTTTTATAGTGAACGGTTACCTTTCATATGAATGGCTGTCCGGAAAATCCTTAAGCAATCGTCCTTTGTTACTCTTTGGTATATTATTAATTATTGTCGGCGTTCAGTTCTTCTCTGTTGGTTTACTTGGAGAATTGATGGTGCATAATGCACACGACGATAAAATATATGATATAAAAGACAGAAATTAAACGGGATTTTTACTTAGAATTTTATAAGCAGAGTTATAATAATAATTCTGCTTTTTTTTGATGACTGCATTTTAACATTCACTCACCATTCTAAATTACGTTAAATCTTTAGCGGGATTTTCCTATATTTACGGCGTTATTATCAACTAAAAGAGTTACAAAAATTAAAAGAAAGATTATAATTATTGGTCCGGCTTATCCTTACAGGGGCGGAAATTCGCTGTTTGTTTCAAGTCTTTTTGAGGCTCTCGGGAATAATTTCGAGGTGAAAATCTTTAATTATAAACTTCTTTATCCCTCGTTTCTTTTTCCCGGCAAAACCCAGTTTGATGAAAGTAAAAAATTGGTTAAAAGCATTCCGAGCGAAAGAATTGTGAATTCAATTTCTCCGTTAAACTGGATAAGTGTTGCAGGTAAAGTTAAAAAGGAAAATGCTGATCTTGTTGTGTTCGATTGGTGGCACCCGTTTTTCTCATTCTGCCATTTTACAATTTCAACTTTAATTAAAGCGAAGTATAAAAGAAGGATTCTTTTCATAACAGAAAATGTAATCTCGCACGAAGGAAATTTACCGGATAAGATGCTTACAAAAATTGGATTGTGCAACGCTGATTCTTTCCTGGCGCTTTCCGATGATGTGGTTAAAAGCTTAAATAGTTATAATTACAAGCAAAAGATTTACAGGTCTGAACTACCGGTTTATGACTGGTACAAAACGGAAAATAACGAACAGAATAATTCACTTAAGGCTAATCTTGGATTTAAGGAAGAAGATAAAATCCTTTTGTTCTTTGGATATGTAAGGAAGTATAAAGGGCTGGATATTCTTATTGAAGCGATGAAGATGTTGGTTGATGAAGAGGAAAAATATAAATTACTTATTGTTGGTGAATTTTATGACGATCCAAAAATTTATAAAGATCAGATAAACAGATTGGGACTTAATAATAATATTCGGATTATTAATGAGTATGTTCCGAACGAAGAAGTTGGAAAATACTTTAACATAAGTGATGTGGTTGTTCTTCCTTACAGAAGCGCTACACAAAGCGGAATACTAAATATTGCATACGGATTTAACAAACCTGTTATTGTAACAAAAGTGGGCGGTTTAACGGAATCTGTTGAAGATGGAAAAACAGGCGTTGTGGTTGATGAAGCACTGCCGGTTAAAATTGCAGATGCGGTAAGAAAATATTATAACTTAGCTCGTACAATAAATTTTAAAGATAATGTAACCAATGCATCTAAGCAGAATTCATTTAACAAGATTAGCGGAATATTTGAACAAATAATTTCGGAAACAGTAAAATGATTCTTAAAACGGATTGCAGATATTTCCCGGGTGACAGGCCATGCCGGTTTAATAAACAGTCTGGTACAATGTGCGATGACTGCGGCGAGTATTCACCGGTTGGATTTAAAATAATTATAATCAAACTTGATGCACCGGGAGATGTTCTAAGAACAACTTCTTTGCTGCCTTCATTAAAGCATCAGTTTCCCAATTGTCATATTACCTGGGTTACAAAAAATAATTCAAGAGATTTTTTCTTTCACAACGACCTTGTGGATAACCTGCTGATATTTGAAAATCCGGAAACACTTCATCGTTTGATGGTAGAAGATTTTGATTTGCTTATTCATCCTGACGCTTCACCGGTAAGCGCTCCGCTTGCTTCCATCGTAATGGCAAAAGAGAAAAAGGGATTTGGAATGAATTCATTCGGTAAAATTTATTCCTTTAATCCGGAAGCAGATGAATGGCTTGAGATGGGCGCTTTTGATGAATATAAAAAGAGAAACACAAAAACATACCAGCAGATAATTCATGAGATTGCAGGGCTTGAGTACAGGAAAAGTCCCATCCAGCTTTATCTTAGTCTTGATGAGATTAAATTCAAGAATAAATTTTATAGCGAGAAAAATCTTAGCCGGTATAGGTTTTTGGTTGGTTTAAATACCGGTGCCAGTAGCCGGTGGCAATATAAAAAGTGGCGGCTTGATGGTTATATCGATCTTATTAAATTGTTGAAACAGAATCCTGAAATAGGTATTCTTTTATATGGCGGTCCTGAGGAAGAAGAAAGAAACAAAACTCTGCTGCAGCATTATCCTGATTTAATTGATACAGGTACCCGGAATTCTACAAGGGATTTCCTGTCCCTGCTTGATATGACGGATATTCTTGTTACGGGCGATACAATGGCTTTGCATGCAGCTACTGCGCTAAAGAAAAGAGTTGTCTGTCTGTTTGGTCCAACTTCATTTAATGAAATTGAAGATTACGAGCTTGTGCACAAAATAATTCCACAAATGGATTGCCTTGTATGCTATAAACAGAAATGCGATTTTAATCCAAGTTGTATGGATCTGATTTCTCCGGAAATGGTTTATGATGCTATCAATCAATCAATAATAGAAGTGGCGGCTTTAAAATAAATGCTATATGATCCTGTAAAAAATATTTTTGCAAACGTAATCCGCAGGTTTCCAATCCTGCGAATTCTTTTTTATAAAATTCTTGATTTGATGTTTCTGCGTTCCTGGTTTGTTAGAAGAGAATTAAGAAAGCTGAGGAAAGAATTTGGCGGTAAAGAAATTTCAATTTATGACGCAGGGACAGGCTATGGGCAGTATACCTATTTCATGTCAGAAAAGTTAAACCCGAACAAAATTTTGGCTGTTGATGTTAAAGAGGATTGGATTAAAGACTGTGAATTATTCTTTGCTTTACGAAATAAAAAGAATGTTGCTTTTGCAGTTGAAGATTTAACCCTGATCGATCATTCGCAAAAATTTGATCTTATTACATGTATAGATGTAATGGAACATATTGAAGAAGATGTAAAAGTGTTTAACAATTTTTATAAAGCGCTTAAACCCGGCGGATTCTTATTGATTAATTCGCCGTCTATATATGGCGGCAGCGATGTACACGATGAGCACGATGAAAGTTTTATTGGTGAGCACGCAAGAGATGGCTATTCATATGAAGATTTGAAAAGTAAACTTGAACCGATAGGATTTTCAGTTTATCAATCGAAGTATACATATGGATTCTGGGGAGATAAAAGCTGGCGGCTTGGAATTAAATACCCGATGAAAATGCTTAATGTATCCAAACTATTATTGTTGGTACTGCCGGTTTATTATCTCATTACCTTTCCATTCACATTTTTGTTGATGATGATTGATTACAAGAGTGAGAACAAAGTTGGTTCGGGTATAAATTTTATTGCAAAGAAAATATAAGTTTCTTCTTTAAAGAAGAGATTTGAAATAAATTAATTCTTTTTGTTCCGGAGAAAAAATGTCTAAAGAGAAAAAACAAGTAAGGAATTTAAGACCACAGCAGAAATCATTTTTAAGTGATTTTAATATCGACAGAATTATTCCCGCAAAATACCAGGCGCCTGCCGCGCTTGTAGTTTTGCTGCTGTTGTTAATGATTTTCTTCTCTCCACTTTATTTTGGCGGTAAAACATTTTACTCTGCCGATATTGTGACGAGTAAAAGCATGGTTAATTACGTTCACCAGGAACGCGACGGATATACACTTTGGAATCCATATATATTCGGCGGAATGCCTGCACATGCAATTTCTGTCGGCTATAAATGGTTTAACCTTATTTATGTTGGAGTAACAGCATTACGTTCTGTATTAACCGGCTTTTTTGAAAATGAATATACGATGTGGACGTTTTACCTGTTGCTGCTTGCAATAACAAGTTTCTTTTTTGTAAAGCATCTTGTTAAGGATAACCTTATAAGTTTATTTGCGGCAGTAGCCACAACATTTTCTACCGGCTTAATAGTTTTTCTGTTCATTGGTCATGTTACAAAGCTTACTGCGCTATGCATGTATCCTTTAATATTTCTTATTCTTTTACGGTTCCAAACAAAAATTAAACTTTTGGATGTGGCAATATTAATTGTTGCATTGCAGATATTTGTTCAGGGCTGGCACGTTCAGATTATATTTTATACTTTGCTTTCAGTCGGAATTTATTTCCTTTATTACTTTGCAAGCTCGCTGATAAAAAAGGAAAAAACACTTACTATTCAATTAGTAAAATCTGCCGGAATATTTATCGCTGCTGCATTAATTGCATTACTCATACAGGCAGATAACTTTACACAAATCTGGAATTATACTCCTTACTCAACAAGAGGAACGAAAAGTCTTGTTGAATTGCAAAGCCCGGATTCTAAAAAAACAGAATCGGATTTTTATGAATATGCAACCAACTGGTCATTTTCTCCGGGCGAGGTAATGACTTTTATTATTCCATCATATTACGGATTTGGAAATTCAACATATAAAGGTCCTTTAACAAATAACCAGGAATATAAGGTTAATACGTATTTCGGCCAGATGATGTTTGTTGATGTTGCAATGTATATGGGCGTAATAGTTTTCTTCCTTGCCTTGTTTGGAATGATAACCTGTTGGAAAAACCGGTTTGTTAGGTACCTTACAATAGTAACCGTTCTTGCCTTGCTAATTTCTTTCGGCAGAACTTTTTCTCCGGTGTTTGATTTGATGTTCTATTATTTCCCTTACTTCGATAAATTCCGCGTACCTTCAATGATTTTAGTCCTAGTTCAGCTAAGCATTCCTATGCTTGCTGCTTTTGGCCTTCAGAAAGTTATTTCATTAAAAACGGAAAAAGATTTACGTGCAGAAAATATTGTAAAGTATGCAGCTTATGTTTTTTCAGCCTTGTTCGTAATTTCATTGGTGTTAAACGGAGTTATTAAAGACTGGTTTACGGCAAGAATGATTGATTCCGGAAAAAACGCAGATTACCTTCGCGCATTATCGGAACATGCTTCTGAAATGTTTATAAGTGATGTAATGTTTGCCTTTGCCTTGTCTGCAATTACTTTCTGGCTGGCAATTGGAGCAATTAAATCAAGTTTGAGCAAAAATGTATTTGTGCTTGGTGTTATTATTCTTACTCTAATTGATCTGTGGCGAATTGATAGCCGTGGCGCTGAATATATTGAGTATTCTGATATTAAAAAGATATTTAACGAACCCTCCTATGTCTCAATTATTAAAAAGCAGAATGATAAAGAACCATTCCGTATTCTTAACCTTAAGCAGGATGGCTCTATCGGCTCACTTGGTCAGAATTCAAATTATCATGCGTATTTCTTAATGCAGGATATATTTGGTTACTCGGGTGTAAAACCCCGCGCATATCAGGATATTTTAGATGTGCTGGGTAATGTTCCTTTTAACAAAACGCTGCTGAGAATGCTTAACGTTGAATATGTTATTTTTGACAGAGCATATGCAAATCCGGGTTTAAGTTTTGTAGACAGTACAAGGGGAAACGTGGTGTACAAAAATGACTATGTACTGCCACGCGCTTACTTTGTGAACAGGATAGAAACTAAACCGATGCTGGAAGTACTGAATGCAATTAAAGAAAACCAGTTTGATCCTAAAGATGTTGCATATATTGAAGACGGAAATATTAAAGTTGATATTCCGGATAGTACAGCTTCAGTTAAATCAATTGACTATAAAGATGAGCACATTACAATAACTGCTTTAGCAAGCGGAAATAATTTTATGTTCCTTGGGGATACATATTTCCCAAACGGCTGGAAAGCTTATGTTGATGGTAAAGAAACAGAGATTTACAAAGTTAATCATGGTTTCAGAGGTGTAATCGTGCCTAAAGGTGAGCATAAAGTTGAATTCATTTATGCACCCAAAAGCTTCTTTATAAGCAAATATATTGCGTTGTCATTCAGCGCACTTGTGGTTCTAGGGTTAGTGCTTGGAATTTTTATGGATGTGAGAAAGAAAAAAGCAGAGTAGAAAACTGAAATTATGAATCGTCAATTGAAATTAATAAGTAACTGGTGTTAAATAACCTAAAATATTTTGCTAAACATTCACTTGTTTACAGCATAAGTTCAGTTGCAGCAAAAGCAATGGGAGTTGTGCTGCTGCCTTTGTACTCAAGCTATCTTACCATTTCTGATTTTGGAGTACTTGGTATTATTGATGCTACTCTGCTAATTGCCGTTGAGTTTCTGAATCTTGGTCAGGGGCAGGCGCTTGTTATGCTGAATAATTCAGATGAGTATAAAGACAAAAAGAAATCTATGTTCTTTACAATCTTTATCTTTTCTGTTTTTGTCGGAGCGATATTTATCATTCTTGGAGAAGCACTTGTTCCTTTTATTTATAAATATTTCAAGCAGGCAGACGAGTTTTATTTTTACCTGAGATTAAGTGTTTACATTATTGTTCTAAGAGTAATTAATTCCTTATTCCTGAATAAAATCCGCGCAGACGAAAGATCAGTCTTTTATTCTGTAATTAGTCTTATCAAATTATTCCTTACTATCATTCTTGCAGTTTACTTTGTTGCATTTGCAAAGACAGGTGTTGTCGGCGTTCTTTATTCATATATCATTGCCGAAGGAGTAAATACAATTTTGCTACTTCCTTCAATGTTTAAACTAATGAGTATGCGGTTTGAGAAGAAGTTTATAACGCTGTCTATTAAGTTCGGTGTTCCTTTGATATTCGGTTCGCTTGCAATGATGCTTCTTAATGTAAGCGACAGGTACATTCTTAAATTATACACAAGTTATGCTGTTGTCGGTTTATACGATTTAGGCTACCGTGTTGCCGGTGTAATTAATATGTTTATTATTATGCCATTCGGTCTGGCGTTAATGCCAATCGCGTATAAAATTTACGGTACGGAAGGAGATAAAAGATTTTATTCAAAACTAATGACTTATCTTACTTTTGTCTTGGTTTGGGCGGGATTAGCTTTATCGGTTTTTTCAAGAGAAATAATAAAATTGTTTGCATTAAATCCAACATACTGGGATGCATATAAAGTAGTACCGGTTGTTGTTCTATCATACGTGTTTTTTGGAATGCGCTGGGTTGCATCACTTGGAATGTTTTTAACAAGAAACACGAAGCAGGTTGCAATCACTACTACGCTGGCTTCGTTATTAAACATAGGATTAAACTTCTGGCTGATCCCAATATTCGGAATGATGGCTGCGGCTTACAGCACGCTAATATCATTTGTTTTATTACATTTCATTACTAATTACTTCTCAAATAAATTTTATAAAATTGATTTTGAGAACGTTAAACTAATCGTACTTCTTTCGCTTGGAGTTTTGCTTTATATAATCTCGCTTCCTTTAGATGATGCTTCTTTGATTATCAGGTATATGATTAAACTAATCATTTCAATTTCTTTCCCGCTGATTTTGTTCGTGTTTGGATTTTATGATGTGATTGAATTGCAAAGTATTAAAGGCTTTTACAAAAAATGGAAAAATCCGGGTGACTGGAAAAGTAATCTTAAGATAGAAATAAACAGACCAAATAAAAAATGACAGATAATAAAAAATCTATATCAAGAAAAATAAAAGACTTTATCTGGCTGATATTGAGAAAGATAAATGTTGGTGGGGCGGTGCAACTGATGATGAACGGCGGATTGCTGGAAGACGGCTGGTATAAAAGTTATAATTCAAAAACCGCTATTGATAAAGCTGGCAATCCGATTCCCTGGTGCACGTATTCATACATAAAGTTTATTGAACCAAGATTAAAAAAATCCTTTAATGTTTTTGAATTTGGATGTGGTAATTCAACGTTGTGGTATGCAAAGCGAGTTGGCACAATTAAATCAGTTGAGCATGATAAAAATTGGTTTGAATATATTTCAACTACGCTTCCAATTAATTCTAAAGTCGTTTATTGTGAACTTGTTGATGGCGGTGATTATTCAAAAGAAGCATTAGGTTCAGGAGACAAATATAATTTAATAATCGTTGATGGAAGAGACAGGGTTAATTGTATTAGAAATAGTATTTCTGCACTTAGTGATGATGGAGTAGTAATTTTTGATAATTCCGATCGTCCACAGTATAAAGAAGGAATTGATATTTTATTTGAAAACGGTTTTAAGAAAATTGATTTTATTGGATTATCTCCGGTAACACCACATAACAATGTTACATCCGTTTTTTATAAAACTAATAATTGTTTGGGAATCTAAAGACAACAGATGAAAGTCCTTTTTACATTTGGCGGATTACCGCATTATTATAACAACGTGCTGAACAGGCTTAATCAAATTGAAGACCTTGAAGTGATTGTTGTAATTCCGAAAATAAAAGGAGAGACAATTGGTTTTGGTGTTCACCAGAAAAGAGAGGGAATTGAATTTACTGTAATTGAGCTTGAAGAATATAAAACATTCTACGGCAAGCCTTTTTTTAAGAATTTCAAACAAACACTTGATGAATTACAACCCGATATAGTTGTAACTATCTGGCCGTATATTCTTGGATTTTTATTTTACCCAAGCCTGCTCTTTATGGCTGAATCAGGCAAAGTAAAGTTGATTCAAAAGGAAATTCCTTTTGGCGTTCCGAAACTGAAAGATGCGTACAAATTTTTTAACAGCGAGGGTGTTGTTACAGAAGATCTGGATTTTATAGCATCAAAAAATAAATTTGTTAACTTTGCTAAAGTAAGCACTTTATCTTTAACAAGATTGCTTTATTACAATTTGTGCAAAGCCCATGTCAATTATCTTGAGGATGCTTTTGAAATTCTTGGAAGCTACGGGGTTGATAAAAAGAAAATATTCATTACATATAATTCGCCCGACACCGATATTCTTTTGAAAGCTTTTGAAGAAGCTAAATCTGCGGAACTGATTCTACCAGAAAATAAACATAGATTAATACACGTTGGCAGACTTGTGAAATGGAAGAAAGTCGATTTGCTTATTAATGCAGTTGCTCATCTGAAAAATAAATTTCCTGATATAGAATTGGTCGTAATTGGTAATGGCCCGCAACTGGAGGATTTGAAGATTCAGACTAAGAACCTTGGACTTGAGGATAGAGTTTTTTTTGTTGGTGGAGTTTATGATCCTGTTATTCTTGGAAAATATTTTGTGGCTTCAAGTGTGTATGTACTTGCGGGGATGGGAGGCTTATCAATTAATGAGGCGATGTGTTTTAATAAACCTGTAGTTTGTTCGGTTTGTGATGGCACTGAAAAGAAATTGGTTAGAGAAAATTACAATGGAAATTATTTTAAGGAATCTAACCTGGAGGACTTGATTCAAAAATTGGATTACCTTTTAGACAATCCTGAAATAATAAAGCAACTGGGATTTAACTCCGGGCAGATAATTAAGAATGAAGTAAATATACACACGGTTATTAATGGTTATGTTAATGCTTTCAACTATGTAATGAAGGACAATCATAAAATTGTATACAGGGCTTTATGAAACTCTTTTTTAAAATATTATTTAAAGGAAGTTATTACTTCTTAAAAAATAAAAGCCAGCGTGAATTTATGCGGCTTGTTTTTCTTTATGGAGATAAAAAGCGTTACGAAAGCCGTAAAATAAAATTTCTTGATTATAAAATTACAGTACCGGATAGTCTCTCGTTTGTCTGGCAATTTAAAGAAATTTTTGCTGACGAAAATTATAAGTTTAATTCAAATGTATCTGCATCGATAATTTATGA
>CAZIDB010000103.1:0-1768 GCA_964537965.1 uncultured Melioribacter sp.
GAATCCTTTATCTAAAAGTCCATTTTTGTAAAGTATATGAGGATCAATAATTTTTATTAATTCAGTTAAGTTTAAATCAGCATCAGCCGTAAATCCACCAGCTTTTTCGATTACACTTTTTAAGGTAGTACTATTCTTTGTTATTGGAATATATCCTGGCCTGTTTACCTCTCCAATAACGAGTACTTTAAATTCTTTTCTGTTCGTTTCGTCCGCTAATACTCGAATTCTATCACCTATTTTAAGCTCAATATTATCTTTTACTTTTACAGTAATACTCTGATCTTTTGTACCATCATAACTCAACCTGTTGATTTCAACTTCATTTACATTTTCGTAGGCTTTATTAAGTCCTCCGGCAAATAAAAGTGCATCAGATAATTTATCACCAGCTACAAACTGAAATTTAATCGGTCTATTTACTGCCCCATCAATCGAAATAAAGTTTCTTGCTAAGTCAAGTTGAGGAAAAATAAGGACATCATCATTCTTTAAATAAGGATTAAATTTGAAATCCCCCGATACCCTGAATTTTTCTAAGTCAATAATAACATCTTTATCATTTATTCTTTTTAAAACTATATCACGTTGTGCAAAATTCTGGAGTTTTGCCTGCATCTCTTCCAGTTCATTTTTATCCTTTACACTACCAAGTAACTGAGCTTTATAACCATTATAAATTCTTGTAACGAATTGATCAACTCTTTCGAACGGTGAGGCAGGAAAAGAACCGTTTACTATAAAAGGACCACCAATAGTTACACTAATGGAATTTTCTGCAAGAGATGTCATAGATTTATCTCTTGAGGTTTCCTGGCTAAACATAACAGCAGGGAGCAATACAATTGCTAAAAATAATTTAATCTTATACATCATAAAATTTGTTTTTGAAAATTGATGCTAAATTTAATAAAGTATGCCTTAAAACAAAAGGGAATTAAACTTGTACAAGGATATTATCTATTAACCGGGTTTTACCTATCCTGCATGCAATTAAAATGTAATATTCATTGCCGCCTTCAATAAAATCCGGCTCAGTAAAATAAAAAGCATTTACAATCCGGATGTAATCAATCTTTGCTGATTTTATTCCACCGATCATAATTCTCATATTATCAATTATTACCTGTGGATTCATCTCCTTACCTTCAATCAGTTTCTCTCCATATTTCAATGCGCGATAAAGAATCAATGCATCTTCTCTTTCCTGTTTACTTAAGTAAACATTCCTTGAACTCATTGCCAATCCATCCGGTTCGCGAATAATCGGAGCTATAATTATGTTAACCGGAAATTTCAGATCATTCACCATCCTTTTTATTACTGCAGCTTGCTGAGCATCTTTTTGTCCAAATACGGCAACATCCGGAAGAACAGAATTAAATAAAATGCTAACAACAGTGGTCACTCCTCTAAAATGTGTAGGGCGGAATTCTCCTTCCTGTTTCTTTGTAATCTCTTCTACTTCTACGTAAGTCTGATAATTAAACTGATAAATTTCATTTGAATCCGGCATAAATACAGCATCAACATTTAAGGATTTGAGCAACTCAAGATCCCTTGCTTCATCTCTCGGATATTTATTAAAATCCTCTGTAGGACCAAACTGGGTAGGATTAACAAATATCGAGACAATAACAATATCACTTTTTTCTTTAGCTATTTTAACCAATGAAAGATGACCATCATGCAGATATCCCATTGTTGGAACAAAACCTATCTTCTTCCCTTCTCTTTTCAATTGAATTGAGAAGTTCTGCATATCTTC
>CAZIDB010000103.1:1868-16350 GCA_964537965.1 uncultured Melioribacter sp.
AACCTATCTTCTTCCCTTCTCTTTTCAATTGAATTGAGAAGTTCTGCATATCTTCAACTTTGGTAATTATTTTGATCTCTCACCTCTTAATTGAACACGGATTTATATGATCATTATGATTCCTTATGATCATAAAAAATCTTAACAATCATAATGATCCGCGTTCTATTTTTTATGTCATCAATCCGAGTATAGTAGATATTTTGTTTTTCATTTCTTTACGATGAACAATAAAATCCACAAATCCATTTTCAAGTAAGAATTCTGAAGTCTGGAATCCTTCCGGCAAATCTCTTCCGATAGTTTGTTTAATAACCCTTGGTCCTGCAAAACCGATTAACGCTTTGGGTTCAGCAATAATAACATCTCCAAGCATTGCAAAACTTGCAGTCACACCACCTGTAGTAGGATCGGTTAAAACTGAAATGAAAGGAATTTTTTCATCAGCAAGCCTGGCTAAGTAAGAACTTGTTTTAGCCATTTGCATAAGAGATAATACACCTTCCATCATTCTTGCCCCACCGCTTTGAGAAATAATTATCATAGGAATCTTATTCTTTATCGCTCTGCCGATTGCCCTTGATATTTTTTCACCAACCACCGAACCCATGCTACCGCCAATGAAACTAAAATCCATACAAGCAAAAGAAATATCGTGACCATTTAATTTACCAATACCGGTTCTTACTGCATCATTTAGTTCATTCTTTTTAATTGCAGAATTAATTCTGTCACTGTATTTCTTTGTATCAACAAAATCGAGAGGATCAGCGGATATTATTTTGCGATCAGTTTCCTTAAATGTACCATCGTCAAAAAGAATTGAAATATATTCTTTGCTTCCAATTCTGAAATGATGGTCACATTTAGTGCAGGTAAAAAAATTCACTTCAAGTGATTTCTTATGAATGACTTCATTGCAAGTAGGACATTTTTCCCAGAGCCCGTCAGGAAATTCTTTTTTAATACTATCTTCAGCTATTTTACTTGCAGATCTTCTAAACCAGGCCATCAGTTTACTTTCTTTGTCTGAACATCAGCACTAATTACTATTGTCGGATTCGGTGTTATACTATCGTTTGTATAAAGTGTAACTGTTTTACTTATTTTTCCACTCTTGTTGTTTGAATCGAATTCGATTTTAAGATTACCTGATTCTCCGGGTTTAATTGTTTTGCCACTTACAACAGCAGCAGTACATCCGCATGATGATTTTACATCTTTAATTACAAGATCACTATTACCGGCATTTTTAAAAGAAGCGGTCCATTCAACTACTTTACCTTCTTCGATAATACCAAAATCGTGGTTGCTATAAACAAACTGGATTCTTGCACCTTCTGGTTGAACACCAGTTACAGGGACTTCTATATCTGCTGTAAATGAAAGCCTGAGTTCAGGTGTTTCCTTATCATTTGAAGTAACATAAACATACTTCTGCTGATGTCCTTTTCTGCCTTTTGAGTCGAAGGTAACATAAATTTTTGTGTTCTCACCCGGAAGTAATGAGGTCTTTTCCGGTTTAACCACAGTACAACCGCAACCTGCTCTTACATCTTTTATTTTAAGAGTATCTCCACCATTGTTAAGAATAATAAACTCATGTGAGACAACAGCACCCTGAGTAATCTTTCCAAATTCATAATTAGTGACTGTGGCAGATATTTTTGGTCCGATTATCTGCGAACAGGATACAATTGTAAATAAAAAAATGAATAATGCTAATTTTTTCATATTCTACCTTACGATAAAATTCTTTAAATAGTTTGGTTCCAGAAAATCATAGTCAAAAGTTAATAAATCTTTACCAAATTTATTTATTTTATTATAATGATTGGCCCACCGGCAAATCCAAACCGGGTTTGGATGAGCAATTTCTACTTTAATTTTTTCAGTACCATTTTCAAGATTAATATTGCCAAACATCAAATCAATACCATCCAGATCCATAATAAGATTAATTCTTTCGATTACTCTGATATCATCAATAATTTTGTAACCTTGCTCCCCATTTGCATATTTACCGATGTAAACTTCTTCATTATTCACTTTGCTGCAAATAGCAAAACTACCTTTCACCGGGAATGTGCTTACTATCTGAAATGCCATCGCATCAAAAGTCGGTACAGGAATGATAGGTTTGTTTGCACCAAATGCCAATCCTTTGGCAACAGACATTCCAATTCTCAACCCAGTAAAAGAACCTGGTCCGGCTGATACGGCAATCGCAGAAATTTCATCAAGATTGGTATTACACAATTCAAGTACTTTGGAAATAATCTCAAGAATTTTTTCCGAATGAATATTTTTAATGTTAAGTGAAATCTCTGCAAACTTCTTTTCATCAAAATATACAGCAGCGCCACACAAATCACCTGAAGTTTCAATTCCAAGCACGGGCAATACTTTTTGTTCATCTATCTTTTTCATTTATGATGTTCTTCCAAATCTCTTATCAAATTCATCCAAAGGAATTTTAATTATTACCGGTCTGCCGTGCGGGCAAACATAAGGAACCGAGGTAGCAAAAAGCTGATCTACCAATAAACGCATTTCCCTTTCGGTTAATGCATCACCTGCTTTTATTGCAGCTTTGCATGCAAAAGACTTGGCAAGATTATCCTGTTCATCAATTCCCTTTTCGGTTTCATTTTTTTTGTACTCATGTAAAATATCCATTAGAACTTCTTCTTCCTGACCAAGCTTAACATCCTGAGGTACACCGTCAATAACTACTGTATCAGTTCCAAAGAATTTAATTTCAAAACCAAGTTTTGTAAGATATGGCTGAAGTTCTTTTAACAAACCAATATCACCCGGATCTACTTTAATAGTTTGAGAGAAAAGTAATTGCTGCGAGAAAGGCATATTTGCCTTAAAAGCTCTCTGTGCTTTCTCATATAAAATTCTTTCATGAGCCACGTGCTGGTCAATTATCATTAAACCGCTTCTAATTTGCGAAAGGATATATTTATTGTGAAGCTGAATTATAAACGGAATCTCCTGGTTAGCAGCCGGGCTTTTAGATACTACATTATTATTCTCTTCAGGAATAATTTTTCTTTCAAGCGGTGAATCAACTACAACCTGAGGCGCAGAATTTTTAATCTCAGGATTAAGCGAACCGAAAATTAAATCAATTTCGTTATCACTAAATGCAGACTTTTTAAAATCGTGTCTTGGTCTGCCGGAAGAAACTTCATCAAAATATTTCTTCCTGTTCTCAGCAAAATCTTTTTCCCTTGAAGTTTCAAGAGTCATTTTATCATCTTCACCGTTTGAAGAAAGCGCTGCTGCCGGTACAAGATCAGAAGTTGCAATTGCTTTTCTTATTACCGAATAAACAAATGAATAAATATCTTTTTCATCATCAAACTTAACTTCTAGTTTGGAAGGATGAACATTTATATCAATTCTTTTGGTATCAAGCTTAAGGAATAAAACAAAGAATGGATAATCACCCCGTTCAAGCAGATGTTCGTAGGCTTTAAATACTGCATGATTAATTTGTTTGCTTTGAACAAACCTGTTGTTTATAAATAAATACTGATCTCCTTTGTTCTTTTTAAGGAAATTAGGTTTTGCAGTGTAACCGTAAAGCGATAAAAATTCAGTCGGCTCATTTACTTCCACAAGTACATCAAGAATATTATCTGCGTAAACCTGTTTAAGCCTGTCTTCAAAAGTACCCGGCATAAAATCGAAAATAAGGTCATCATCATTAAAGAATTTGAATCCAATTCCGGGCTGACTTAAAGATTCACGCTTGAATGTTTCAATTATATGTTTCAGTTCAGTCGAATCACTTTTCAGAAAATTTCGTCTTGCGGGAGTATTATAAAAAATATTTTTAACAGTAATGCTTGTTCCAACAGAGCATGAAACTTTTTCATTCTGAATATTTGTGCTGTCATCAATTTTTATAAGCGTACCTATTTCATCAAATTCAGTTTTAGTTTTAATCTCAACCTGACTTATAGCAGAAATTGCATACAAAGCTTCTCCGCGGAATCCATATGAATTAATTGCATCCAGATCTTCAATAGAAAATATTTTACTTGTTGCGTGTCTTTGTACGCTTAGCATCGCATCTTCTTCGGACATACCCGAACCATCATCCACAACCTGGATAAAAGTTTTACCTGCACGTTTAATAATAAGTTCAATGTTCTTTGCACCGGCATCAATTGAATTTTCAATCAACTCTTTAACAACCGATTCAGGACGCTGAACAACCTCACCTGCTGCAATTTTATTTGCGACATTTTCCGGTAATATTTTTATTCTGTCTTTACTCATTAAATTCTTTTCTTCAATTTTTAATTGAAATCTGTCTTTCTAATATAAGTTATTAAATTAAAATCATTATAGTTTTTAATTGTCTGGATGTTCCAGTCATTTTCGGATATCTGAGGAAAGAATACATCTCCTATAAAACTATTCTTTATCCTTGATATTAGCATTATGTCCGCATCTTTAATTGCCTGACTAAAAATACTTCCTCCACCGATAATAAACACTCTGTCAGCTTTAAGATTCTCACGGCAAAATATATAAGCTTTTTCCAAAGAATTAAACACCATTATATCGTCACTTGCATAATTTTGAACTCCCCTTTTTGAAATTACAATATTTTGCCTTCCCTCTAACGGCTTGCCAATCGATTCAAATGTTTTTCTGCCCATTATTACGGGATAACCATAAGTAGTATTTCTGAAATATCTTAATTCTTCTGCGGAATGCCACGGAATTTTTCCTTCAAATCCAATTGTATTGTCAGGTGCAAGAGCAGCAATAATTATTTTTTCCAATTGAATTGCTCAATGTTTAATAACAATTGATGATACAGGTTTTGCCGCCAATTCAATAATGAATGTGCTGCCGTTACCAAATTCGCTTTCCGCCCAGATTTTGCCATTATGCAGATTAACAATTTCTTTTACAATAGATAATCCCAAACCGGTGGAAGACTCGCCGCCTGTAGGTTTTGCAGATAACCTCTGGAACTTGTTAAATAAATTTTTCATGTCATCAGATGTTAAGCCCGGTCCTTCATCCTTTACTCTTATTTGCAGATAATTATTATTGCCGGTAATGGAGACATAAATTTTTTTCTTTTTTGGAGAATACTTTATAGCGTTACTTATAAGATTATCAATTGCTTCTCTAATCCAGCGCGGATCTGCTTCAATTTCATAATCCTTATCAACTGTAAAAATTATTTCCTGCTGCTTTTTATTTGCTGCATGAGAATTTTCAACAACAAGCCGTTCAACAATTTCTGCAATGTCCACCGTTTCAATCTTCATTTTAAGGTTAGTACTTTCAACCACTGCAGAGTCGAGTATATCTGTAATCAATTTCAACATTATGATTGATGAATCGTGGATCATCCTGGCCATTTTATATTCTGATGAACCCAATGGGAAATCTTCCAACATAATTTCTGCAAACCCAATAATAGCACTCAAAGGATTTTTTAGGTCGTGTGCAGCAATGCTTAACAAATCGCTTTTAAGTTTGTTTACATCCCGCAGTTCTTCATTTGCCCGTTCAAGATTTAAATTAGTCTTCTTTGTCTCTAAAAGTAAATACTCTGTCATTTTCTGTTTTTCTCTAAGGTCACTGGTTTTTTCTTCAACGATCTTTTCAAGCTCTTTTCTTTTTTCCTCAAGAATACTAATCTTTTTTTTCTGAATAAAAGTAACGATGTAATTTATTATTAATACAAGGACAACAAAGTAGAGTAAATACATCCAGGGAGACTCATACCACGGAGCAATAATTGATAATCTGATTTCATTAATATTACTCCATAGGTTACCGGCCTGGTGCGCTCTGATTTGTAATATATGATCACCTACGGGCAAATGATTAAAACTAATCGTATTGTTTGATGAAGCTTCTGACCACTCATTGGTTAATCCGATTATTCTTGTCTGATATACAACTCTATCAGGATAAGTTAGAGACCTAAAAGAAAGTTGAGCTAAAGAGTTTCTAAGTATTTCAAATGATTCATCAGTCAGATTCTTATCTTTATTTTTTATTTTTATTGAAAGCAGGACCGGAGTTGGAGTAATGTTAAACTTATTATTTTCAAGCTGCCAGTATGCAATGCCTGAGGAAGTAGCTACCCATATCCTGCCGTTTCCGTCAGTTGTAATTCCTCTTGCTGAGACAGAAGCCGAAGGTAGTCCATCCTGTTTTTTGAAGTACAATGTTTCATTATTTGTCTTTACTATTATTCCCTGTTCAGAACCAATCCAATAATTCTTACCGTCAATATAAATTGCCTTGGTGATAGTATTTGCCAGCACAATTTTTAATTCATTATTAACAACTCTGAATAGTCCGTAATTGGTTGCCACTAAAATTGTTTTATCCTCATCTTCAGCAAGATCATAAACTACCGTGGCAGAATTTAATTTTGAGTTTGCTTTTATATTATACTGAATAAATTCATCCTTGGTGTTATCATACTTTAGCAGGATGAGATTTTTATTGAATGTTAAGTAGTATATATTTCCCCTGCTCTCTTTAAGCACCTGTGAGCTACCGGCAAATTTGGAAATATCATAATTCTTAGTTGTCAAATCTTTACTATTGAATGCAATAATTTTAGGCGATAATTCCTCAAGGGCAAATATATTTCCGCTCTTATCATTGCATAATAATGAAAGCCTGCCTCCGAAATGATTCGCACTGAACAGTTTATTTTTACCCCGGATAAAAAACTCGCCCGTCCTGTAAGAAATAAACAGCTGATCATTATGAGTTGTAAAGCTGTAAATCCTTTTACCGGCACTACTGTGTATTTTAGAATAAGTTATATTTCCATCAGATTCGGTTGCTTCATAAATATTTTCCTGGTCGCTGAATAATACTTTTCCCGATTGATTTGCAATCAGATTTATTATGTATGCAGAGCTCATCCTGCCAAAATCTTCCTCATAATTTGATTTGGCAAAAATCTGTTTTTGAACAAGCGTTATGCCTTCATCGGAAGCAATCCAGACTGAATTATCCCTGTCGAGAAATAAATTGTTTACCTGTTGTTTTCCGAAAGATGGATTAGTAATTAATTTATTCTCTTTTTTTCTCCAGTAGAATAAACCGCTTGTCCAGGTTCCGATATAATAATTCCCTTCATTATCCTGTACAAATGATGAAAGACCAAAAAGGTTAACTAATATTTTTGTTTTTAATTTTAGCAGATTTTTAGAATACTCAATTTCAAGCAGACCATTGCTTGCCGCAGCAATTATCTTGTTATTGCCGAGATATTGAACCTGGTTTATATTAAACTGGTTGTCTGATGGTTCAAACGGAAGTTTCTTAAATTTATCTTCTTTCTTATCCAGGTAGAAAAAATAACCGCGCCATGAAAATACAAAGAAATTACTCTCATCATCTTCAAGAAAAGAAAATGATCTCATTATGCTGTCTGATCTGTAAATTCCTTCAAAGGTATATTTTCTGAATTTTTTATTTTCATATTTAACTACACCGCTCTGCTCACTTATCCACAGCACTTTATTTTTATCAAAGTATAATTTCTTCGGATAACATAAAGCGGTATCTGTAACAACCGCATAACTGTTAATGAGATTGATATAAGAATATTTTATTCCATCCCACTTTAAATAACCAACGCCCAGATCCGTAATTACATACAACAGGTTATCCGGTCCCACAACAATATCTTTTATATATAGTGAAGGAAAACCTTCGGACAGATTGATAAACTGTTTCCCATCAAACCTTGCAATACCGGCATCAGTCGCAATCCAGATAAAACCCTGCTTATCCTGTGTACAGACCTTGGTTAAATTACTTTTCAAACCATCATCAACAGAATAGTTAGTAATGTTAAAACTTTGGGCAGAATGGTTATTGTTCAGCCATAAAAGAAGAATGAAGACATATATGAAAATTCTTTTTAGCATCAGATAATTTTTACCAGGGTTTATTAAGCTTCAGCTTTTCCAGTTTTTCCTCAAATTCAAAAAGTTCACGGTTTTGTTTTTTAGGTAAACCATCTTCAGCAAGCCAGCCGTACTCTTTGCCGTAGTCAATAATCCTCTGTTTATCACCATTAATCATTGCAGTAATAATTTTAATTTCCAAACCGGAAAAAGTCATTGAATCCATCATGTAATCCCAGTAAGCCTTCCATGTCATTGGCACCCATCTCTTAACAATTTCATTACAAATCACCTCAGCATAATTACGAATTTCCAACTGTGCATTCAGTTCCATTCTAAGGTGAAGAAAATTAAGGAGGTTATGCAAATCAATTTTCCAGTAAGCTTCAGTGTATGTAGATAACGGAAGATCCTTTCTTGCCTGTTCTCTGGCAACTCCGGCAGAAATTCTTTTATCATATATCTGACGAGATAATCTGTGAAGTTCTTCTTCATCTTTTGTAAGCTCTTCACCAATAGCTGAATCAAGAAAACCGGCGCTGCCTTGCCGATTATTAATGGCCTGTGTTCTCCATTCGTCAGGAAGTGTTGTTTCAGTAGCATCAATTGCTATTGAATACCGTGTTGAATACTCGTTTACATTCGCGGTTCTGTGTCTAATCCACTGACGCCAGCAATCCATTGGGACACGCAGATGTAATTTTATCTCGCACATCTCAAAAGGAGTTGTATGCTGATGTCTTAACAAATAACGAATGAGCGCTTCATCTTCTCTTAGCTTCTTTGTTCCTTTACCATAAGATACTCTTGCAGCCTGAACAATTGATTCATCGGTTCCTAAGTAATCAACAACCCTGACAAAACCATCTTTTAAAACTCTGAACGGAACGCCAAGAATTTCATCCAAAGCAGGTACGTTTAACTTTTCAAGTTTTTCAAATTTTCCTTCCATCAATTTTTCCTTTAGAACGATTTATGTGAGATAATAATTTTTGCTTATTTATAATCTTTAATAGGGAATCATATTTTTAAGAAATATTCCTGAATCTGATTTCCATTACTGAGATAACCAAGGTAAAGTACAATATTGTTTTCAATTTAGCGGATAAGCACAAATTGATTTAACTATTTTTATGTAAGAATTGTTATTGCTCGTTTCTTATTTCAGCTTTTATAAGCCAGGTCTCAACTTGTAAAATCATTTCAATAAAAGATAGTCAAAACATTCTTTAGTTGAAAAGTTACTCCGTTATTTTTTTCAGAATCTGCTCAACAGCTTTCAAAATACCTTCATTAAAACGCAGGATCGATTCATTTTTATTTCTGAAGAATGATTCCAACTCAATTACAAAAATATTTTTTAAAGGATTAGTTTTTTCTGCCTTACCGCATATTATGAAAACCGGAATACCGGATGCAGAGAATTCATTCAGAATAATACCAACTGCTTTATTAAGATCCGTTTGATAATCAAATTTACCTTCACCGGTAATAATAAAATCCGGTTTAAGGTAGTAATTCAAACCGCAATCAGATTTAATAAATTCGTCAGCAAATTTTATTTTTGAGTTGAGAAAGTATTGAAAAGCTCCTGCTAAACCACCACCCGCACCATAAAGGTTCAATGCATAACCTGGTTCAAGTAACTTAACTATATTTTGCAAACCATCTTCCAATTCTTCAATCTCATCTTCTGCAGCACCTTTCTGTTTTGCAAAAAGTTTTGCTGTACCTTTATTGCCAAGCAAAGGAATAGTAACATCAGCAATTACCTCAACATTAAAATTCAGTTCTGTTTTATCGTAAATGATTTTGGATGTTTTAGAAAAATTGCAAGGGAATGGTTCCAGGAGATTTCCATACGAGTCAAATAATTTCAACCCTAATTCAGCCATCATTCCGATGCCAAAATCTGTAGTGCCGGTACCGCCAATACCTATAACAACTTTATTGAAATTAAGCCTGCCATCTTTCTTCTCTTTATTCAGATAATTGAGAAGAGAACCAAGACCGGCAGAATTTAAATTTAAAGGATGACGTTTTTCCAAAGAGATCAGATTTAATCCCAGCACTTTTGCAGATTCAATGTAAACAGTTTGCATTTTTGACGAATAACCGAAAGGACATTCTACAATTCCGTTATTAAACGGAGCGGGAATTTTAATAGTGAAAATCTTTAGCTCAAATAAATTATAGCAAACTTCTAAGAATCCATCTCCGCCGTCAGAAACAGGTTTAACAATCAATTCAGGATTGAAATGAAAGTCGTCGGCTTTTTCCTTAATTGATTTACTTATTAAATCTGCAACTGCAACTGAGGCGGCACATTCTTTAAAGCTGTTTGGAGCGATTAATATTCTTGTCATCTAAGAATTAATTTCTGAAAGAAAGAATTCTATTTTGATTTTACAATCAGGTTGAATTCTTCAATCAATCGTTTTTTTGTATCAAGCAAATCCTGCGAGATGATCTTAACTTCGCCAAGAGCGGGCATAAAATTTATATCACCTGTCCATCTTGGTACTATATGGAAATGAATGTGCTGGTCTATTCCCGCACCTGCTGCCCTGCCAAGGTTTGCACCAACATTAAAACCATGTGGTTTCATAACTTTTGTTAGGACATTTTGAGTAAGCTGGAGATTCTTCATTATCTCAAGATTCTCTTCATCAGAGAATGAATTAAAATCATCTGTATGGCGATAAGGAACAACAAGCAGGTGGCCGCTATTGTACGGGTACAGATTCAGAACAACAAACGTTAATTTATCTTTGTAGACAATTAAATTGGAATTATCATTTACATCAATTGATTCACAGTTACAGAATATACAACCCGTATTTTCATTTTCATTATTGAACGAATCAATATACTTTGAGCGCCAGGGTGACCACAATCGTTCCATTAAAACCTCTTTAGTTATAAACTAAATAGCCCCGACAATGCCGGGGCCATTTAAGCAAAGATTTGCAAATCTTATTCTTCTTCCTTTGATTTCTTATATTCTTCAATTACCTTCGCTTCAACTTCTCTTGGTACTTCTTCGTAAAAGGAGAATTTAGCTTTGTACATACCACGACCGGATGTTAAGCTTCTAAGGTTAGTTGAATATTTGTAAAGTTCAGACAGAGGAACATTTGCCTTAATTATCTGGAAATGACCTTCGGCATCCATGCCTAAAATCTTTCCGCGTTTACTTGACAAATCTCCCATAACATCACCCATGAATTCTTCGGGTACTTTTACTTCAACTTCATAAATCGGTTCAAGTAAAATAGGTTTAGCATCCTGGAAACCTTTTTTGAATGCCTGCGAACCGGCAATCTTAAAAGAAACTTCGTCAGAGTCAACGTCATGGAATGAACCGAAATACAAAGTAGCTTTAACATCAACCACTTTTGAACCGGCGATAACACCTTTTGCCATAGTTTCAACTATTCCTTTTTCAACAGCAGGAATAAATCTACCAGGAATAACACCGCCAACGATAGCATTAACAAATTCAAATCCACCACCGCGTGGCTGTGGTTCAATTTTCAAGAATACATGACCAAACTGACCACGACCGCCAGACTGTTTTTTATGCTTGTATTCAGCTTCTTCACAACGACCTTTAATAGTTTCTCTGTAAGGAATCCTTGGCTCTTTAAGTTCTACTTCTACTCCGTACCGTTCCTTCAATAATTTTACTGCAAGTAGCAGTTGCATTTCACCCTGGCCTGAAACTACAGTCTGACTTAATTCAGGATCAAATCTATGTACGAATGTCGGATCTTCTTCGTGTAATGTATGTAAACCTGCGGAAATCTTATCTTCATCACCTTTTGCTTTCGGAACGATTGCTTCATGTATAATCGGATCCGGAAAAACTATCGGAGCAATAACAACATTATAATTTTTGGAAGATAATGTATCATTAGTATGCGTATCTTTCAATTTAACAACAGCGCCAATATCACCTGCTAAAATGCGCGGTGCATCTTTTCTTGTTTTGCCATTCGTAAATGATAATTGTCCAAGCCTTTCTGATTTAGCATTTGTCTGGTTAATTAAATCTAATCCCGGAGTAATTGTACCTGAATAAACTCTGTAGAAAGAAAGTTCACCAACGTGCTGTTCCGATAAAGTTTTGAAAGAGAAAAGCACTGGTTCACCTTTAGGATCGCAGCTTACTTTAACTTTTTGATTTGCACCTTTCATAGTTGCTTCTACTGCACCGCAATCAACAGGAGATGGGAAATATTTTGCAGCAAAGTCTAAAAAGTTATTTACGCCAACTCCTTTTGTTGATGAAATTGCAAACACGGGAACTAATCCCTTTTTAAGAATAGCCGCTTTTAAACCTGTTACAAGTTCATCTTCGGTAAGCGTACCGTTTTCAAAGAAATTATTCATCAGCTCTTCGCTGCTTTCAGCTACTTTCTCAATCAACTCTTCTCTTAGTTTTTCGGCTTCAGCTTTTTTATCGGCAGGAATATCCATTTCTGTAACTTTTCTGCTGCCGGCTTCACCGTATGTGTAAGCTTTCTGTTTAACAACATCAATAACTGTGTCGAAATTCATACCTTCTTTTGCAGGAAAAGTAACGATAACAGCATCGCTGCTTAGAATTTCTTTTACTTGTTTTGCTGTTTCAAAAAATTTAGAATGTTCGTTATCAACTTTATTTATAAGAATAGATGATGATAAGTTGTATTCTCTTACGAAATTCCATGTTGCTTCCGTACCAACTTCAACTCCTTCTGCGGATTTAACAACCGAGACAGCATTATCTACTATTCGAAGTGAAGATTTAACCTGGCCAATGAAATCAGTATAGCCCGGTGTATCAATAAAGTTAATTTTATTATTATTCCATTCAACGTGAAGCGGAACAGCAGAGATAGAAATCTGACGTTCGATTTCGTTCGCATTAAAATCGGCAACGGTATTTCCTTCTTCAATTTTTCCTATTCTATTTATTTCACCTGCAGTAAAAAGAATCAACTCTGATAAAGAAGTTTTGCCGCTACCGCCGTGACCAATAAACGCAATATTCCGGATTGCCTCCGGTCCATATTCTTTCAAGTGACCTCCAGAGAATTTAATTAACCACTATTATTTTATTTATTTTCTTTTATATGTATTCCAAAACGCCGATACGCCTTTAGAAACGCCGTTCAATCTCCGGTATAAATCGGCAATGGGAGAATTTTCTATACTGGTTTTTATTTTTTTATCAATATTCAACAAACTTTCAGCTTTGTCTTTAGCCTGGTGTAATACATCTCCAATTGCCAAAACATGTTCCTTTAATTCATCAACAACAAATGAAATATTATCGCTTACGGAGTCAAGCTTTGAAAGAACCGGGTCAGCCTTATCAGCCAAGCGATGAATATCATCCTGAAGTTTTTCCAGCGTCTGTGTAGTACGTTTCAAAAAGAAAATAAGATAAACACACAGGGCACTTACAGAAAGAATTAATAAAGCTGTTAAAATATCAAGAAGAACTTCCATTATGAATTTTGCTCATTCTTGTAAGCGTCTACGCCGGCTTTAAAAGCGTTCTTTAGCTTTTCACTTTCTTTTTGAAGGTTATCTTTACCGGATGCAACATATTCACCTGTCTTTGCCTTTGCATCTGTAAGAACTTTTTCAGCATCGTGTAAAAGATTTTCAACTTTTACTTTAGCATCGGAGATTATTCTCTCAGAACGTTTTTTACCTTCATTTATAATTTCGGTCGCTTTTACTTTAGCATTCGCCAGGTATTCGGAACTGCTGTCAAGGAATTCATCTGTCTTTTCTTTTATATCTCCACGTAATTCTTTACCACTCTTTGGAGCGTAGAGTAAGGCTATTATTGCTCCAATTGCAGAGCCAGCCAAAAAACCTAAAAGTATACCTTTGCCTAAACCATTATCTCGAGACATAAGTCCTCCTTTTTTATTAGATATTTCGTGTAAAATTACTAAGGAAGCCTATTAAAATCAACAAATGATATTTTGCCTAATTATATGTGTCTTTTCTAACGACAAATACCCGGTCGAAGAATTTTCCTGACCGGGATCTGTCCGCTTCTGAGGTCGTGGAGATATGTAAGGGGCAAATTTTTTAGGTGTGTAAAGAACATAAATCAACAAATCGCCGATTCTTAGAAAAACATTAATTATTTTTGTGTGCATTTATAATTAGCATTTACTATACCATAAAATTCTTTTGGAATATCCTGGAAAGAATAGCTTCCACTATCCATTGGACAGATTTTTTTTCTTAGTATGAAATTTATTCGCAGTAAGTTTTAAAACTTTAAATTGAAATTCAGTTGAAGTGGAATTGCCGAAGTTGTGTTGCCCGGTAAGCTTAAATTTATATCCGCATTCATTTCATCAAAAGAAAATAGCAGTAAATCTGCCTGAGCATAAAGCCAGATTGCGACAAGAGAAGTAATTAACACATTCCTTGTTTTAAATGACCTGTTGAATTTGTTATACATTGATTTGATCTGGACTTCATCAGATTGATTCAGATAATCCTTTTCTTTTTTGTTCGCATCAATTATGAAATAAATA
>CAZIDB010000104.1:0-14039 GCA_964537965.1 uncultured Melioribacter sp.
ATTTTACAAATGTCTCAGTAAGTGATGAATCAGTTTTAAGCAATTATAATTTATTCCAGAATTATCCTAATCCGTTTAATCCTACTACAAAAATAAAATATTCAATTCCGGTAAAGACGTTGCGCGCAACGTCTCTACAAAATGTACAATTGAAGGTATATGATATTTTAGGTAATGAAGTAGTAACTCTTGTAAACAAAGAACAAACTGCAGGGGAATATGAAGTTGAAATGGATGGAAGCAAATTAAGCAGCGGAATATATTTCTATATCCTTAATATTGATGACCAGAGGTTGAGCAGAAAGATGTGCCTGCTTAAATAGTTTTTATAATCGGGCACAATGTTGTGCCCGCTAATTTCAAAAGGAATAATATGCGACTACATGGAATCAGATTTACAGTGTTTCTTTTTTCTTTAATTGTCTTAACAGGAATTACGTTTTCTCAGGTACCAGAAGGTTACGAGAAAGGACTTTCAACAATTTCAAAAGAACAATTGATGAATAATATTTCCTTCCTTGCCTCAGACAGTCTTAAGGGAAGATTTACAGGCGAACAGGGAAACCTTATTGCGGCAATGTTCATTGCACAGAAATTTAAAGATTATGGTTTGCAGCCTGTTTTTACCTCCGGTAAAAAAGCAAAAAAGAAAGAAGAGAAGAAGAAATTTATTTCCGAAGATGCTGATGAGAGTGAAATTAATATTAATCTGAATAATCAATCGGAGTATGATGAGTACTTTCAGAAATTCACACTTAAAAAATCAAAGCTTTGCGATAACAATAAACTCTCTGTTGTAAATTCGTACAACGATATTTCAATTACGAAAAACTTTTCTTACCTGAATGACTTTCTTGTTCAATATGAAGTACCTAAAAGCACTAACATGACTCTTCCTTTGGTTTTTGCCGGTTATGGAATTGCTAAGGGAGAAAACGGTTATAATGATTATATAGGTGAAAACGGAAAAGAAATAGATGTAAAAAATAAAATCGTTCTGATATTTGATGGTCATCCGAGAATAAATGACAGCGCTAGCAGTTTTGTGAAAGCGCGGAAACCATATTACACTAATCCGTTGAGAAAAGCAGAGGTTGCTGCAGAAAGAGGTGCTGTGGCTATAATTGTAGTTAATTCTCTTTACAAAAATGATCCGCCGATTAGTATTAAGTACAGCAATCTTATCGATTCATTTTCCAAAGATATTTTTACTTTGCCGGGATTATCAAATGCAAAGATTCCGATTATTTATATAACCAAAGATGTGCTTGATGAAATATTTAAAGATGCCGGGAAAAATTATAACACAACAATGAAAACTATAGAAGATAGTTTGAAGACCTGTGCATTTGAAATTAAAAATAAAAAAATATCGCTTGAAATAAATTTTGAAAGTGAATTGATAAAGACACAAAATGTAATAGGGTACCTGCCAGGCAGTGATCCTGTATTAAAAAACGAATGTGTTGTTATAGGCGCTCATTTTGACCACGTTGGAATTGGTGAATACGGAACGATGGATGCCAAATATCGCGGACAAATACATAATGGTGCAGATGATAATGCTTCAGGTACAGTAGGTATAATTGAATTGGCGGAAGCATTTTCAAAAAATCCGCCTAAAAAAAGTTTGGTGTTTATTGGTTTTTCTGCGGAAGAACTTGGCATTTTTGGCTCCCGTTATTATGCTTATTTGCAGCCGATAATTCCACTGGAAAAAACTGTTGCTATGATTAACCTTGATATGATAAGCCGGAACTCGACTGAATATGTTTATGTGGGTGGTGCTTTTTATAGTACCGACCTGATGAAAATGGTTGAAAGGGCAAATAAACTTGTTGGTTTTGAACTTCTGTATAATATTGGTTTACTAAATAAAGCAAGTGACCAGGCGCCGTTTTTAAGAAAAGAAATTCCTGCCGCATTCTTCTTTGCCGGTGATCATGAAGATTATCATACACCGAATGATGATGTTGATAAAATCAATCCGGATAAATTAGAAAAAACTACTAAGCTTGCATACTTAAGCGGGTGGGTAGTAGCAAACGAAGATACCAAACCGGTGTTCAATGAATTACCTATTGATCAACGTGCCGTTATAGTAAAAGAATCCAGCGAGAGATCCAAAAAGTTTAAAAAATAAAATTAAATAATATCTGTTCTACAAATTTATTGGAGACTTTTTAATGAAACATACGAAGACCACACTTTGGAAATTATTTCTGATTCCAATTTTCTTTTTTCAGTTAACACTCGTTTTGTATTCCCAAAACAAGTACGAAGAAGGAAAGCTTTATAGACATAAACTTGATAACGGGCTGGAAATTTTAACAATTGAACGCCATATTGCTCCTTTAATTTATCATCAGCTTACTTATAAAGTAGGTTCAAGAAATGAAAGGTTAGGAATAACGGGAATTTCTCATATTGTTGAACATATGATGTTTAAAGGGACGGAAAAATACGGCAAAGGAAAAGCCTCCAAAACAATTTCGGAAAACTCGGGAATCTTTAATGCTTTTACTGCAAACGATATGACAAGTTATTACGAATATCTTCCGGCAAATAAAATTGAACTTGCAATGGAGATTGAATCAGACAGAATGATGAATTGCATTTTTAATCCCGATGAATTTACTTCTGAGATGGAAGTAATCAAACAGGAAAGAAGAATGCGTTCTGAAAGCAGCCCGAACGGTATTTTTCATGAAACATTAAATTCCGTAGCTTATGTAAGTCATCCTAACCGCGATCCTGTGATTGGTTGGCCAAGCGATTTGGATCATATTACACGTGATGAAGCTTTTGACTATTATAAGACTTATTACACTCCAAATAATGCATTCCTTGTGCTTGTTGGAGATTTTAATACAGATGAAATTATTGACAAGGTAAAAAAATATTATAATAATATTCCAAGGGGACCAGAAGTAAAAGACATATTTGCAGTTGAGCAGCCGCAGAAAGTACGGAAGACATTCTCTGTATTCCACAATGATGTATCAGATCCTTCAATACGAATGGCTTTTCATGTTCCTACTTATAAAGAGCCTGATGCCCCTGCCCTGAAATTAGCAGGAATGATATTATGTGAAAGAAGCCGTGATGCCCGTCTTTATAAAAGTCTGGTTGAAAAGAACCAGCTTGCTACAAGTGCTGCAGGTGGATTCGGGATGGCAAAAGATCCGGGGCTTTTTTCGATAAGTGCAAGTCTTCGCCCCGATAGCAGTGTTGATAAGGTTGAACAGCTTATATGGGAAGAGATAAACAAAATGCAGAATGAACTTGTATCGGATAAAGAATTTCAGAAGGTGAAAAACAGATATAAGTTTAATGAAATTACTTCATATATTAAAAATCCCGAAATAGGCGGCAGGGTTAGCAATTATGAGGCTTATTACGGTTATGATATGATGAATATTTTCTACAATAAAGTTTTAAATGTTACCAAAGAAGAAATTCAGAATGTAATGAAGAAATATTTCAATCCTGACCAGGTTACTATTGGTTATATGTATCCGAAGGATAAAAGCAAGATTAAGAGTAAGATTAAGAAACAAACTGATGAACAGTTAGGCGATGAAAACCCAGAAGGCATGGAACCGGAAGAGAATAAACCTGAGAATTATTTTTATTTCAAATCTCCGGAAAAAATTTATGATGATCTTGTTGCTCTCTCAGATGAAGAAATTAAACCAAGACCAATTGAACCACTTATAAAAACTTTCACTTTAAAGAATGGTGTAAAACTTTATACTCTCGAAAGTCATCTTGTACCTGATATTGCGGTAATTGGTAAAATTGAAACAGGAAATATTATTGAAGCTAATGAAGGCAACCAGCCCGGTATCGGTTCTGTTCTTGGTGATGTTATGAACAGGGGAACAATTAACAGTTCTTATGAGGATTTATCCGAAAGAATGGCTTTTGTGCCATTTCAGTTTTCTGTTAGCGGTAGTTGGCGAAGTTTTATTTTTCAGGGTTATTCGCTTATTGATGATGTGGATGAAATGATGAAAACCGGTTTGGATATAATTACAAATCCCGCATTCAGAGATGAAGATGTTAAAAAGGTTAAAGCAAGGCATCAGATTTCAGCTAAGAATATGATGAAAAAAACCGGAATGAAAGCATTCTATTATATGTATAATAATATTTATGCGGATCATCCGTATTCAAAAGTCCGCAGTACAGAAGAATCAATTAAAAGTATTAAAAAAGAAGACCTGGTTGCTCTGTACAAAAAATATTTCGATCCTTCCAAGTTAACTTTATTTATGATTGGAGATAAAACTCCCGAACAAATGAAAGAACTTGCCGACAAATATTTTGGTGAATGGAAAAGCGCATCAGAACCTGTAAAGGAAATTCCGATTCCTCCGATTAATGAACTGAAAAGAAAAGAGATAAAAGTATTCCCGGAAAAAGATTACACCGAATGCACAATAAACATCGGTTTTGCACCCTTCAATCATATTGATCCTGCTGAAACGGAAATAATAAATGTTATGAATTATATCCTTTCAGAAAGCGCCTTAACTTCAAGGATGGGTGTTGAATTGCGTGATAAACAGGGATTGATTTACGGAATTAAGAGCGAACTCTGGGCTCCGAATGACAGTATCGGTTACTGGAAGTTCAATACAAAGACCGCACCGCAGAATGTTGAAAAGGTAATTACTGGCATCTTTAGTGAAATTAAAAAGTTACTTGCTAATGGTATTACCGATGAAGAATTAACAGCAGCAAAAAACAGGAAATTAGGTATGCTTCCTTTCTATACTGAAACTCCGAATGATGTTGCTTCGATTGTGTATAAAATGATCTCTAACAAGATTCCTTTAAATGATTTTGATAAAAAAGGTGAAAGAATAAAAGCGGTTACAAAAGAAGATGTTATCAGAATTGCTAAAAAATATTTTACGTTAGACAGATTTATTATTGTGGTTGATGGACCGCTGGAAGAAAATTCTCTTGATTACCTTGTTGATAAACTTAATTAAAAATAAACGGTTCCGGATACTATCCCGTATCCGGAGCTTTCTTTGGATTATAAATAATTTAAGGAGTCGAAATGAAAAAAATTATACTTTTTGGATTTGTAACTCTGTTCTTAATTTCGGGTGTAATGGCCCAGGTACCCGGATATGAAATGCTTTTCAAAGCAGGCGGAACCAGCAAAGATTACGGTAGCGCAATGTTTGTTGATGCAGGTGGTAACATTTATCTAACCGGTGAATTTCAATCTGCTACCGCAAATTTTCTACCGGGTCTAACATTATCTACTACTGGTAATGTTGACTTTTATGTTGTAAAATATAATCCTTCCGGTAATGCTGTCTGGGCAAAAAAGGGTGGCAGTACACTTACAGACAGGGGATTTGGAGTACTTGCCGATGGAAATAATCTTTATACCTGCGGCGAATTTTACGGCACCTGTACCTTTGACCATATTGTTGTTACAAGCTCTGGTAACCTTGATGCATTTGTTTCCAAGTATGATACTGCCGGAAACCTTCAATGGCTTAAAGAAGGAAAAAGCGTTTCCCAGGTTTCTGCAAGAGGTCTTGCATTCGATCAATCAAAGAACATTGTAGCTGTGGGATATTACGGCAGTTCAACAGCCGGTACAGTTACATTTGGTGCAACAACATTAACATCTGCCGGACAGAGAGATATGTTTGTTGTTAAATACAACTCAGCTGGTGATTTGCTTTGGGCTAAATCAGCTGGTGGTATTGCCAGCGGTGATGTGGCGGATGGTGTTGTGGTTGATAAAAACGGGAACATCTATGTTGCTGCTTCATTCACGGATTCAGCTAATTATGATACTCAGAAAGTAATTGCTAACGGTTCTATTGATGCATCATTAGTAAAATATGACCAGAACGGAAATGTAATATGGGTTAGAACTGGTGGCGGTATTGGTGAAGATAAAGCAAAAGCTGTTGCTCTTGATGATGACGGTAATGTTTATGTTACCGGATATTTTGATAGCTCTGCTGTGTTCGGTACTACTAATCTCCTGGGTAATGATGCTTCGGATATCTATGTTGCAAAGTATGATGCCAATGGTAATCTACTATGGATTAAACAGGCGAGCAGTTCGGGTGTAGATTACGGAAATGGAATTGTTGTTACCACAGCAGGGTGTTTTGTTACCGGTAAATTTACCAACACAATAACCTTTGGTACAACTACATTAACATCCTTTGGTAGTGATGATGCATTTATTGCAGCTTATGATCTTTCCGGTAACTTCCTTTGGGTTAAACAAATTGGTGGTACGGATAAAGATAATGGTAATTTTATTACCAACGGTCCTTCAGGTAATATTTACGCAACAGGTTATTTCAAATCTTCAACAGCAAATTTTGATTTGCAGACTCTTAATACATACGGAGCGGAGGATATTTTTGTAGTTAAGTTAGAAGGCGGAACAATACCGGTTGAACTCGCGTCTTTTAACGCTTCTGTAAAAGATAACTCTGTAACACTTAAATGGAACACGATAACTGAAACCAATAATGCTCTCTTTACAATTGAAAGAAGCAAGGATAATATTAATTTTGTTTCCGTTGGCTCTGTTAAAGGTCATGGAACAACAACCGAAAAGCACTCATATTCATTTGTTCAGAATGATGTTGCTGCCGGAGAATATTATTACAGGTTAAAGCAAACCGATATTGATGGTTCATTCAAATACTGTTCTACAATTAAGGTAGCGGTAAAAAATGTTTCATCATTTGCTTTACAACAAAATTATCCTAATCCTTTTAATCCATCAACTAAAATTGAATTTCAGTTGCCTGCTGATGCCGTTGTTACTCTGACTGTATATAACGCTATTGGTCAGGAAGTAGCATTGCCGGTTTCAAATCAAATGTATTCTGCAGGCGCTTATGATGTTAATTACAATGCGGATAAACTAACAAGTGGTTTATATATCTATACATTGAGAGCAAAAACTGCAGACGGGAATATCTTTACTCAAACCAGGAAGATGACCCTGATAAGATAAATTTTATTATTATTTCAGGATGGACTAAAAATCCGTCCTGAAATAAAATTAGTTCAGTGATATGTAAATGGAGTGATAAATGAAAAACAAAGTTCGTTTAATAATACAATTAATAATTATAGGACTAATAGGTTATGTGGCAGTAAGACCTGTTTTTGATAAGGCATACACTGCAGATTTTGAATCGTACTGTCCGTTCGGCGGAATTGCTTCCTGGGCAAGTAAACTTAGCCAGGGTACAATGGCTTGCAATATGAGCGAAGTTCAGGTTGCTTTAGGAGTAACTTTGCTGATTGGAGTTTTCTTGGTTGGCAAATTATTTTGTTCTTATGTTTGCCCTATTGGCTCTGTAACCGAATGGCTGGGAAGAATAGGTGCAAAGCTAAAAATCAGAATTGAAATGCCGTCTGTTCTTGATAAAATTCTGCGTTCGCTTAAATACAGCTTGTTCTTTATAACTATCTATTACACAATGACCTCAAGTGAACTTTTCTGTAAAGAATATGATCCTTACTTTGCAATTACAACTTTATTCGGAAATACTGATTCTGTGCTATACTATGCAATACCTGCATTTATTATTACCGTTGTTGGTGCAATTGTATTCAGGTTATTCTGGTGCAGATATTTGTGCCCGCTTGGAGCAATAAGTAATATCTTTTTAAATTCAATTGGCGCCGGTGCTATCATTATCGCATACATAATTGCAAACGCATTAGGAGCCGGTTTAAGTCTTGTATGGCTTTTAGGAGGAATTACTTTAGTTGGGTTTATAACAGAACTTGGCTTTATGAAAAGAATTTTAATTCCTCTTCCTAAAATCGTACGGGACGAAGCAGCATGTAACGGCTGTGGTTTGTGTGATAAAAAATGCCCACAGGGAATAAAAATTTCCCAGGTGGTTAAAGTTGATCACATAGATTGTAATCTTTGTTCGGATTGCATTTATGTATGTCCGCAGGAAAAAGGTTTGAGCATTAATAAAAATAAAAGACTGAAATATCTTGCTCCTGTTGCAGTTGTTGTACTAATAGCATTAAGCCTTGGCGCATCAACCCAGTTTGAGTTTTCTACAATCAGTGAAAGATGGGGTAACTTTGCTTCGCTTAAAGATTATGAAGTTTATAAACAATCCGGTTTGAAGAATGTTAAATGCTACGGCAGTTCAATGTCATTAAAAAACAAACTTGAAACAGTTGACGGCATTGTTGGTCTTGATGCTTATGCAAGTTCTCATACGGTAAAAATTTATTTCAACCCGGCTGTAATTTCGGAAAAGAAAGTTAAAGCTTCATTATTCACTCCAATTAAATATGAATTACAAAAAGTAAAAGATCCGGCATTAGCAGATCTTTCAGTATGGACCGTTGGCATTAATGGTTTATTTGATCTTTATGATTTTAACTACCTGTTCTATGCCCTTAGTGTGGATAAAGGTATTTATGGTTTCGAAACACATTACGGCGAACCTGTTTTTGTAAATATCTATTTTGATGCTGCAAAGACAAATCCCGAAAAGATTAAAAAACTTATTAATGTTGATGAGGTAAAATCCAAAAAAGGTGAAGGATTTGAAACAGTGGAAGTTGAATTTGAAACTGTTGATGACGGTAGTCTTGATGGAACAATAAGTATAGCTGATTATAAAAAACAAATCTTCAGAATTTACGACCGTGAATTTAATGATTATAAGAACTATTCACCTGAACAATTATCGGTATTTGTTTTTCAAATGCCGCAGGCTGGCGTATCTTCATTACGAAGATTCTACGGAATGTTTACAAGCCATCTTTCAGGTGACGAAGGAATTGTCCGTTTTTCCACAAGATATCTGGATGGACCAAGCGGAATTGTTTTCTTTGATGCTTCTAAAACTAATCCGGACAATATTAAAAAACTTCTTACTGTTCAAACTCTAACTTATTTTGTAAGCGATACCGAAACGAAAAATGCTCCTAATCCTTTTAAAATTAAACCTGACGGTAAAGTTTTAAAGGCTACCGAGCTTTCGATTGAGGAGGAGGAGTAGCTTATTTAATTAAGAGATTCTCTTAAAGTTAAGTTTTGAATTTGAATATAAGAAAGTTAAATTAAGGGAGAGACTTAATCAGTTTCTCCCTTTTTTATTATGGAAAACGAAGATTTTAATATAAATAAAGAACAACCTGATCCGGATAAAAGGATCGCTCCCAGAATATCTCCAACTGCGGCTGCTTACCTTGGATTGATATCCGTATTTATTTTTTACCAGTTTGGCGGAAGCCTGCTAACAATTCTGATTTTAGGTACAGATATTAAAAATGCGGATGTTATGGCGGTTCGGCTTTTAACAACTGCCGGACAAATTTTATTTATTTTGCTGCCAGCTTTAATATTCGCAAAAACTATTTACGAGGATGTTACTGAAATATTAAGGGTGAAAACTCCTGCAATATCTCATATGGTTTTATTTTCTATCGGGTTGGTGCTTCTGTCGGTTATACTTCAAAGTTATCTTTACATACAAAACTATGTTATAATTAAACTGGCAGAAGTGTATCCGTTTGTTGAACAGGCTAAAAATGTTCTGGATAAGTTTGATAAATTGGTAGAAGAATCATATTCAAATTTACTTACATATAATTCTGCATTCGAGGCTGTTTTAATTGTAATTGTAGTGGCAATCGTTCCGGCTGTTTGCGAGGAATCATTTTTCAGAGGTTATGTTCAAAGCAGTTTCGGATTCAAACTAAAGCCATTTAAAGCAGCGCTTTTAACAGGAATATTCTTCGGCATCTACCATTTTAATCCTTACCAGGTTTTACCTTTGATTGTGCTTGGAGTTTACTTTGGTTTTGCGGCGTATAAAACCAACTCCATATTTGTCCCGATGTTTCTTCATTTTCTGAATAATTTTTTGGCTGTACTGATGTCATTCACTCTTGGCAAAGAAGAAATATCAACACCTGTTACTGTTTCATTCAATGATTTTCAGATTTCAGCTTTTACTTTTGTTGGATTTTTAATTCCATTCATTCTGATATTGTATTTTACAAACAGATTAATCTCAAGGAGTAATTTATCTGTTGTTGAAAGTAATAATACTGATGGTGATTAATTTTTTATCATTAACAATTAGGAGGAAATATGCCGATCTGCCCGAATTGCGAATACGAATATAAGGAAGGAGTTACAGTTTGTCCTGATTGTGGACAAGACCTGATAAGTAAATCTGACTTTGATGAAGGCCTTATAAATCCGGAGGACTGGGAGATACTTCTTACCTGCAGCGAAGAATATGAAGCCGATATGTTAAAGGCTAACCTTGAAGGAGCAGGAATTCAAAGTCTTATTATTCCTCAAAAAGACAGGAATTTTCCGAGTGTTGGTGATTTTTCCATTATAAAATTAGCTGTTAAAAAGGAAGACCTGGAATCAGCTAAGCAAATTCTGGATGATATAAATAAAGGAAATAACCAGGAGGAAACTGAAGAATAAATGGCGTTAAACAATACTGCAGTTCGTATTCTTGTATCTGTTGTAACAATTCCATTAATCCTGTTAATTAGTTACTTAGGCGGAATTTATTTCTTCGTGCTGACTTTGGCAATCGGGTTAGTTTCATTTTATGAATTTGCCGTAATGACTAAAAATAAGGATGGATTTGTTCAACTTATTCCCGGTTTTATAGCAGTTGCTGCGTTGATTACTAATTTTTACAAACAATTTATTTCATTCGAAGTGATTATAATTGTAATTCCTGTTGTGCTTTTATTAATTGAATTATTCAGGAACCGGAATTCTGCTATTGCCAATCTTGGTGCAACACTGCTTGGGATTTTTTATATAGGTCTTTGTGCAGCAACAATTGAAGGTATAAGAGAATTTTTTACTTCGGAATATTTAAACGGTGGATACTTAATTATATCAATCCTTATAACAATCTGGGTTTGCGATTCGGCTGCGTTTTTTATTGGAACTGCAATTGGCAAACACAAACTATTTCCAAGAGTAAGCCCTAAAAAAAGCTGGGAAGGTGCAGTTGCAGGTTTCGGTTTCTCCGTAGTTAGCATGATTGTGTTGAAATACCTGTTGCTTCAATTCCTTACTTTTACAGATATAATTGTTATAGGATTAATTGTTGGAACGATTGGGCAACTTGGTGATCTTGTTGAATCATTACTTAAAAGAGATGCGGGTGTAAAAGATTCTTCATCAGTTATTCCGGGGCATGGAGGAATTTTTGACCGCTTTGATTCGTTCTTATTCAGTTCACCGGTTATTTACCTTTATCTTTTATACTTTGTTAAATAACTTGACGTGTAAATAAAACAGAAAGATTTAATGACGAGAAAACAAAAAGTTGGCATTGTTACTTTAGGTTGTTCTAAAAACACAGTTGATTCCGAAAGATTAATTCAGCAGATGCTGCTTAATAAAATAAATGTTGTCGATGATCCTGAAAGCGCTGAAACAGTAATAATTAATACCTGCGGATTTATTGAAGCTGCCAAGGAAGAATCAATAAACACTATATTAAATGCAGTTCAGTTAAAGAATGAAGGGAAGATTAAAAAAGTTTTAGTTGCCGGTTGCCTGTCCGAAAGGTACAGGGAAGAATTAAAAAAAGAAATTCCTGAAGTCGATTCCTACTTCGGAACAGAAAATTATAAGGGAATATTAAAAGCGCTTGGTGTGGATCTTAAGAAAGAACTTCTCGGCGAAAGGCATCTGACCACACCAAAACATTATGCCTATCTTAAAATTTCCGAAGGATGTAATAACCCATGTTCGTTCTGCGCTATTCCTTTAATAAGAGGAAAGCATAAATCAAGAAATATTAAAAGTCTTGTTGATGAAGCCGCTTTTCTTGCATCAAAAGGAACGAAGGAATTAATCCTGATTGCGCAGGATACAACTGATTACGGGATTGACATCTATGGTAAAAGGAAACTATCTGAGTTATTAAATGAACTAAGCTGCATTGACGGCATTGAGTGGATAAGATTACTTTATGCTTATCCTTCACATTTTCCGGATGATGTTATTGATACAATTGCACAAAATCCCAAAGTGCTTAAGTATATAGATATTCCGCTTCAGCACATTTCAGATAGTGTCCTTAAATCGATGCGAAGAGGAATTACAAAAAGAAGAACAATTGAACTTGTAAACAAATTACAGGACAGAATTCCGGGGCTTGTTCTGCGAACTACTTTTATTGTCGGGTATCCAAAAGAAACAGAACATGATTTCGAAGAACTATGCTCATTCATTAGCGATATAAAATTTGACAGGATAGGAACATTTACTTACTCAATTGAAGAAAGTACACCAGGCTTTATTCTGAATGATCCTGTTTCGGAGAAAATAAAAGAGGAAAGAAAATCTATCCTGATGGAAATTCAGAAGGATATTTCGCTTGAAAAGAATAAAAGTTTTGTCGGTAAGAAATTAAAAGTAATTGTTGATAGCCTTGATGGAACGGGTGAAGACAGTTTTTATGTAGCACGTTCCTACAGGGATGCGCCGGAAGTTGACGGTGAAGTTTTAATCCCTGCCGGTCATAAACTGAGCATCGGGAAATTTTATGAGGCTTCCATTTACGATTATAATGAATACGATCTGTTCGGTAAAATATTAAAACGGGCGGATTAAATGCGGAACAAATGTAAAAAATTTTAGTCCAATAAATTGTTAAACGAAACGGTTGAGTAGTAAAGCAAAATTTTAATCAGAGTTTAATAATGAAAAAAATACTTATAATATTGTGCTTTAATGTTTTGTTAATGGCCCAGGTTGAAAATACGGTTGAAAAAACCGGAGCTGTGCCGATGTTTTTTTACGATTTACTTGTATATAAAAGTACCCAACCATCAAGGACGCGTGTTGACGTTTATGTTGAAGTGCCTTACAAAGTTATTCAGTTTATTAAATCAACAAAAGGATTTACTGCAAGCTATTCTATTACAGTATCAATCTTTGATGAAGATGCAGAGAGGATGATTACGGAGAGGTCCTGGAATGAGACTGTCGACTCTAAGGATTTTGAATCAACAACATCACTAAAAAATTATTACTTAAGCTATAAAACTTTCGATCTTGTTCCGAATAAATATTCTATCCGTTGTGAGGTTGTAGATCTTGATTCCAAGAAGAACTATATAAGGAAAGAAGTATTCGATGCACGTGAATTATCTTCTCCTATTGCAGTAAGCGATCTTTTGTTAATAACAAAAGAGATAGAGGTGCAGGGTAAAAAAAGAATGGTACCTAATGTTTCAAGAAATGTTGCTACCCAAAAGGATGGCGTAAATCTTTATTTTGAAGTTTACAGCGATACATTCAGAACTGCAGAATTAGAGTATAAGATAATTGATATTAAAGAGAATGAACTTTTCTCAGTAGAGGAGAAAAAGAGTTTTCAGCCTAAGATCAACCAGGTCAATTACTCAATAGGAACACCGGAACTTCCGATGGGTGAATATAAAGTTATTGTAAACGTTAAGGATTCAGCCGATAATTTATTAACATCAGTATCTAAGATTTTTTATTCAAGATGGGTAGGAATGCCAAGCTCAGTAGTAGATCTTGATAAAGCAATTGAACAGATGGTTTATATAGCCAAAGAATCGGAACTTGATGACATTGAAGACCTTCCTACAAAAGAAGAACGGCAGAAAAAATATATTCAGTACTGGAAAGCTAAAGACCCAACTCCCAATACCGAAGAGAATGAGGTGTTTGAAGAATACTACCGGAGAGTTGAATACTCAAACATGCATTTTAAACATTATATCGAAGGCTGGAAAACCGATATGGGAATGATTTACATTACCTTAGGTCCACCCAATAATGTTGAACGCCATCCGTTCGAATTCGATTCCAAACCTTACGAAGTGTGGGATTATTATGACATTAATAAAAGATTCATCTTTGTTGACCAGACGGGATTTGGAGATTACCGGCTGATAACACCTGTCTATGGAAGCTGGTGGCGATACAGACCGTAAGATAGTGGATTTGAGGATTGATGATT
>CAZIDB010000104.1:14139-16287 GCA_964537965.1 uncultured Melioribacter sp.
TAGGATTGTAGGATTGGTGATTGTAGGATTGTAGGATTGGTGATTGTAGGATTGACGATTTACAATTGATTTTTTTCAAATGGTTATTGGAAATTGAAGACTGGTTATTTAACATTTTATGCTTCCTAAGAATCTGACTAAACAACTCCGTTAATTTCAATTTAATTATCTGAGGCTTCTTTATGATTCTTACTATTACAATTAATCCTCTTTTGGAGAGGCGATTAATATTTAATTCTGTTCAACATGGAAAAAACAACAGGACAGATAAAGAACAGTTTACACCCGGCGGAAAAGGTATTAACGTAAGCAGGCAATTGAATAATCTTGGAATAAAAAATCTTGCGTTTACAATTCTTGGCGGAAACAATGGTAAGATTTACAAAAATTTACTGGCTAATGAAAATATTGAGTTTACATTCCTTCAAACGAAACATGAAACAAGAACTGCTGCTTTAATAGTTGAGGAAGACAATAAAAGATTAACTACTTACTTTGGTCCCAATTCATTACTTGAAATAAATGAAGTTGAAGAGTTTAAGCAGCGAATGAAGAAGATGATTGAGAATTGCGAGATAGTTGTGTTTGCAGGAAGTTCTCCTTGTGAGGTTACTGATGTTATTTATCCATTCGGAATTGAGACCGCAAATGAGTTTGATAAAATTTCTATTTGCGATACTTATGGTAAACACCTTCAGGCTTGTATTGATGCCTGCCCGACGATTCTTCATAACAATGTGAATGAGCTTAAGGAATCTCTGGGAGTTGAATTGAATGATGAAAAAGCAAAGCTTGAATTTTTGAACTCGCTTTACCAAAAGGGAATCAGACAGGCTTTTATAACTGATGGGGCGAAACCTGTTTACTCAGGCAATTTTGATTTTTGCTACAAATCCATTCCTCCTGAAATAAATGAAGTTGATGCAACAGGAAGCGGAGATGCTTTTGTTGCCGGTTTATGTTACGGACACGTCAAAGCAAAAACTTTTGAAGAAATGAAGCGTTATTCAATTGCATTAGGTGCGCTGAATGCATCTGTTTGGGAAGTTTGCAAAGTGAAAAACGAAGATGCTGAAATAATGATTGAAAAGATTTCGGTGAAGCCGATTGGCAAGAAGATGAAAACCATATCGATGGATGGAGAAGGATAGCCATTCTATTGTAACTCAGTGGTAAGTCAATTGTAATTTGCTAACGCGTCATTCAAATGTCATTAAGTTGTAATTCATTTTCCATTTACAATTTTACATTTTCCATTTCCATCAACCATCATCCACCAGCTTAGCTATCATTAAGTTGTCATTCGCTTGCGCGTCATTCAATTGTTATACAATTAGGAAATAGAAATTTGGCAATTGTCCCACAAACGGGATCAGCCTCTGGCTGAGAAATTGTGAGTTGGTTATTGGGAATTGAACTGTGTTCGTAACTCTGTGGTAATTCAATTGTCATTCGATGGTAATTCAATAGTAATTCGTTAGTAATTCAATTGGCAAGTGGAAATTGGTCATTAGAATTTATTATTTGCCATAGAACTATAGAAGTCGTTGCGAGGAGTGTAACGACGAAGCAATCTATTGAGTTAATAATTTAACGAATCACCTCGCTTTGCTTGTGATGACAATTTTTCTTTTTAAACAGTCCCGAGTAGTTAAAGTATTTATAATTTTTTTAACTGAAGTCTTGACTAGTAGAATATTTTAGTTTAATATTGCAAAAAAATATATAACAATATTCCTACGGGGGAAAATTGGTTAAAGGGTTCACACATATTACTTCGATTAACTCGCCAAGACGTTTATCCTATTACTATATAGATTTTGAGAAATACTGTTCACTTAAAATAAACTTTATCCGGACGAAAAAATCTGTGCTTACGTTCTATTGACAAGGAGCATTGTGATAAGGTTATTCTTTTACTGTACAATAAGTGAAAAGGACAGCAACGGATCATCCTCGCTTGTTCTGGAAATGAACCGTGAGTATAAAGGAATTAGACCGAATAGTAACTGGGACGTAGATATGCACGACCTATTTTAAAATATTAGGAATTTTAAAGAATTAGTTAACAATTGGAACGTATTCCTCCAAGCTGCCGCATATATACGTTCTTTAGATAAATAACATTTGCAGCATAAGTAATAGTTA